>PUKR01000109.1 GCA_003552365.1 Syntrophomonadaceae bacterium | reverse complement strand
TGCTTTTTTTCATTTATTAAAGGAGGGAACACTTGTTGGATAAAAAGAATAAACGCCATGTCCTGTTTTTGTGTACCGGTAATTCGGTGCGCAGTCAGATGGCAGAAGGGTTTCTCAAGATTTTGGGAGGCGAACACTTCGCGGTTAAAAGCGCCGGTACCAACCCTGCCGGGGTCAATCCCCGTTCCGTAGAAGTGATGAAGGAGGAAGGTGTTGATATCAGCATTCAATCATCCGATAAGTTAACTGCAGATATGCTTGATTGGGCTGACCTTTTAATTACGCTGTGCGGCGATGCTCATGAAAATTGCCCGGTTGTTCCAAAGGAGGTAGAAAAAAGACACTGGCCCCTTTCTGACCCTTCTTTGGGAGAAGGAACGGAAGAAGAAAACATGAAAAGGTTTAGAGAAACAAGAGATTTAATTAAAGGGTATGTTGAAGAACTGGTAGCAGAACAGTACTTCAAGTAAGCTTAGTTGCATATACCTGGTTTAAAGTTAATATTACCGGGACAAGCGATTTATTAACCTTAAAGAACTACAACGGTATCGCAATGGTAAAAGGCAGGGAATTAGCTAAATGCTATAGAATATCTTATTCTATCTCGTTAAGCATGTTTTTTGTTTTCGTAATAGGATTTAGCTTATATTATGGACAAGCAGGGGTGAAGGAAGGGAGTCATTTCTGCCCATATTGGCTGGTTTGTACGCTTAGATTAACTTGATTTTTTGATAAAGGGGTGTGGGGGTGCAGTCGATCAAAACAGCAGTGGTGGTTAACCCTGTTTCCGGGAACGGGAAGGCCGGGCGCTGTTGGCCGGAAATCGCAAAGGCTTTTGAAGATGAAGGTATCTCGATTGTGTTTAAGTTTACCCAGAAACCGGGCGATGCTACTGCATTCACCCGGAGTTATTTGTATGAAGGCTACGAGTTAATTGTAGCTGTTGGTGGAGACGGCACTGCAAATGAAGTAATCAATGGTTTTTTCGAACATGGCGAGACAATTAACCGGGAAGCGGCAGCTGCCTTTATCTCCACCGGAACCGGCAGTGATTTAATCCGTACGCTCGGAACCCCCAGGGATTTTAGTGGGATGGTTAAACATATTGCCAGGAGCCCTGTGCGGACAATTGATCTCGGTAAAGTAAAATATATTAATAACCGGGGCACAGGAGAAACCGGCTACTTTATTAACATTGCCGGACTGGGTCTTGACGGTGATACTGTAGCCAGGGTAAACCGGGCCAGCAAGGCTATGGGCGGTTTTCTCTCCTTTTTATGGGCTACTGTAATCAGTCTCTTGTTATATTGCAATCAACCCATGGCCATAACTGTGGATAACGAATTGATTTACGAGGGACCGGTAACTGTGGTTGTCGCCGGTAATGGCCGCTATTTTGGCGGGGGGATGAATATTGCCCCACGGGCCAAAATGGATGACGGTTTTTTTGATATAATTATCTTGCGTAATTTAAGTAAAGCGGACCTGTTGTTAAATCTTCCCTCGGTTTATAAAGGCAAGCATATAAATAACCCAAAAATTCTTTTTTTACAAGGGAAAGAGGTTAAGATAACTTCACCAGGGAATGCCTTGCTTAACCTTGACGGGGAACAGCCGGGGAAAGCTCCGGCGGAGATGCAAATTATGCCGCTTGCCTTAAATATTAAAAGTTGAGCAGCAGCAAAGTTGATTGTTCTAAGGTTAATTATGAGAATGAAATGCGGGGTTAACTTGACAGGGCCGCACCTAAGTTTTATGATTTTATGAAAGCAAAGAATTGAATTGAAGGAGGTCTCGAGTGCTTTGCAGATAAAAGTTAAGCTGGACAATGGAAAAGAAGCCAGTTATCCGGAAGGGACCACCTGCATGGATCTTTACCGGGAAAAAGCGGCAGAAGGAAAAAATTTAACTGCTGTACTTGTTGACGGCGAGGAATGTGATTTGAATGCCCCTCTCCCGGAAGATAGTAAGGTTGAATTTGTTGATTTTGAATCTCCTGTGGGGGCTAAAGTATACAGGCACAGCGCCAGCCATGTATTAGCCCATGCGGTAAAACGGCTTTATCCGCAGGTAAAACTCGGTATAGGACCGGCAATTGAGAACGGGGTCTACTATGATTTTGATTTCGAGGAACCTATATCTTCCGATGACTTAAAAGCAATCGAAAAGGAAATGAAAAAAATAGTCAAGGAAAAGCTGCCTATTAAACGCAGGGAAATGAGCAGGGAAGAAGCGATTGCTTTTTTCGAAGAGAAAGGCGAAACCTATAAACTTGAATTAATCAACGAGATGCCTGAAGATGAAGTGATCAGCTGTTACGAACAGGGTGATTTTATTGATCTCTGTACCGGGCCACACCTGCCTCATACCGGTATGGTCAAGGCTTTTAAGCTGACCTCCTTAGCCGGTGCTTACTGGCGTGGCGACGAAAATAACCCAATGCTGCAGCGTATTTATGGGACCGCTTTCCCGAACAAAGATCAGCTTAATGAATATTTAGCTATGCTTGAAGAAGCCAAGAAAAGGGACCACCGTAAACTAGGCAGGGATCTTGATCTTTTCAGCCTGCACGAAGAGGGCCCGGGCTTTCCTTTTCTGCATAATAATGGTAATGTAATCTGGCAGGAACTAACTGATTTTTGGCGCCAGGAACATCGCCGGGCCGGTTACGAAGAAATTAAGACTCCCCTGATCCTGAACCGCAGCTTATGGGAGCAGTCGGGGCACTGGGACCACTTTCGCGAGAACATGTATTTTACAAATATTGATGAACAGGACTATGCTGTAAAACCAATGAACTGTCCCGGGGCGATGCT
Organism: Syntrophomonadaceae bacterium; assembly: GCA_003552365.1. Classification (GTDB taxonomy): domain Bacteria; phylum Bacillota; class Dethiobacteria; order DTU022; family DTU022; genus B1SED10-74M. Next base: position 14,839 of record PUKR01000109.1, on the reverse strand, counting down.
GGTTTTCCGTTCAAAAATGCACAGTTACAGGGACTTGCCCCGCCGGATAGCAGAAATGGGCATTGTTCACCGGCACGAACTTTCCGGCACATTGCAAGGGCTTTTGCGGGTGCGCTCTTTTACCCAGGATGATGCTCACATATTTATGCTTCCTTCCCAGGTTGAACAGGAAGTAGGCGGGGTTATCGATTTGATGGACCGCTTTTATAGTATTTTTGGTTTCACTTACCGGGTAGAGTTAAGCACCATGCCGGAAAAGGCCATGGGAACTAAAGATATGTGGGACAAAGCCACTTCGCTCCTTGAACGGGTGCTGCAGTCAAGGGATATATCTTACAGGCTCAATGAAGGGGATGGCGCTTTTTACGGGCCCAAGATAGACTTTCACCTGGAAGACTGTATGGGACGCAGCTGGCAGTGCGGCACGATCCAGCTTGATTTCCAGATGCCGGAAAAATTCGATTTGACCTATATTGGTGAGGATGGAGAGAAGCATCGACCGGTAGTTATTCACCGCGTTATATACGGGGCTATGGAACGGCTTTTAGCCCTCTTGATTGAACACTACGGTGGAAGATTTCCGGTCTGGCTGGCCCCGGTCCAGGCAAGTGTAATACCGGTAACAGACAGGACCCACGATTACGGAAGGCAAGTTTACGAAAAGCTAAAGAGCTTCGATTTCCGGGTGGAGTTGGATGACCGCAATGAAAAAGTGGGCTATAAAATCAGGGAAGCCCAGGTGAAGAAGGTACCTTACATGCTGGTGGTCGGAGACAAAGAATCTGAAAGCGGGGAAGTTGCGGTTCGTCACAGGGACCAGGGCGATCTTGGTGCCGAGGAACTCGATGCTTTCATTGAAAAGCTGCAGGCTGAAATTGAAGAAAAAAGGATTTGACCCGGCCCGCTAATTCTGTTATAGTCAAATAGGTAAAAATTTATGCAAGAAGAAGTAACCGCTTCTCACCCTGAGACGTACGCTGTACAGTTAGCAGGGTTTATCCATAAATGTTTTAGGATATTTAGAGCAGGCGGTAACCCCTGCTCTTTAACTTTTTGGGAGGTGAAACGTTATTAGTAAAAATTTGTTCGTGAATGAACAAATTAAGGCCCGTGAAGTAAGGGTAATCGATCAGGATGGTAATCAATTAGGGGTTATGAAGACTGATGAAGCTCTTGATTTAGCCCGGGAAAAGAAAATGGACCTGGTTAATGTTGCTCCGAATGAAAAGCCACCGGTTTGCCGGATGATGGACTACGGCAAATATAAGTATGAGCAAAGCAAGCGAGACAAGGAAGCGAAGAAAAAACAAAAAACCACATCAATTAAAGAAATTAAGCTGCGCCCTAATATTGATAAACATGATTTTGATGTTAAGGTAAAAAGAGGGCAGAAGTTTTTACAGAAAGGTGACAAGATTAAAGTTACAGTAATGTTCAGGGGCCGGGAAATAACCCACCCTGAAATCGCCCAGGGTTTATGTAAAGATTTGGCCGAAGAACTTTCCGATTACGGTGTGGTGGAAAAGCAGGCCAAGCAGGAAGGGCGTAACATGATCATGATATTAGCGCCTAAATCATAGGAGAATAGAAAGGTTGTTGTTTGAAATGCCAAAAATGAAAACTCACAGCGGAACGGCTAAACGCTTTAGAAAGACCGGGAAAGGTAAATTTAAACGTAGCCAGGCTTATGCCAACCATCTTCTCGGCAAAAAAAATCCTTCCCGCAAAAGAAGACTTCGCAAGTCTGCCATGGTTAAACCAGCCGATGTAAAGCGGGTCAAACAGCTTGTTCAATAAAATTATCATTAAAAGCAAGAATTAAAATATAATTGATCCTAATTTATAGTTTAAAAGGATGATTGGAGGATGATTAATTATGCCTCGCACCAAAAGAGGTAATGTTGCCCGTAACAGGCGTAAGAAAATTTTAAAACTGGCCAAAGGGTATTACGGCTCCAAGAGCAAACTTTTTAGAGTGGCCAACCAGCAGGTTATGAAATCGCTTGCTTATGCCTATCGTGACCGGAAGCAGCGCAAAAGGGATTTTCGCAAGCTGTGGATCGCCCGGATTAATGCAGCTGCCAGGGCCGGAGGTTTATCATACAGCCGATTTATAAACGGATTGAGAAAAGCAGATGTCCAGATTAACCGCAAAGTTCTTGCTGATTTAGCGGTAAACGATAAAGAAGCGTTTAACCGTTTGGTTGAAGTAGCTAAAGAAAATAATTAACCCAAAAATGCCCGGGAGTGGATTAAACTTGGAGCCAACTCATGTTACAAGCAGCAGTCATACACTGCTGAAAGAGTTCGTTAGGTTGCAAAATAACACCCGCTACCGGCAAAAAAAGCAGCAGCTAGCCCTGGAGGGGCCAAACCTGGTTTATGAGGCACTCGAAGCCGGTTTAACTCCAAGGGCTTTTTTTTATACCCGGGAATATTTTGAACAACAAGGGATTGAGTGGGCGGAAAGGGCTATGTCACCGGTGAAACATGTTACCCTGCCGGAGCGGCTGTTTGCTAAAATTGCCGAAACTGAAACCCCCCAACCCATTGCCGCGATATTTTACTTTAACCGTTTAATTTATCATTTAAATACTGAAGAAGTGCCGAAGTTTTCTTTAATCCTGGACAGGCTGCAGGACCCCGGGAATATGGGAACAGTAATCCGCACGGCAGCTGCGGCCGGGGTGGAAACGGTTTATTACACTGCCGGAAGCGTGGATCCCTATAACTCCAAAGTTTTAAGGGCTACCGCCGGCTCGATCTTTAAAGTAAAGCTGTACCAGGTCGACAATCCACTTGAGATGGTCCGTGATTTAAAACAAAACGGGGTTCAGGTTATTGCTGCTTCTGCCGTCAGCGGAACAGAGCACTGGTCTGCCAAATACGCAGATCGTTGTTCCTTGATTATCGGCAATGAATCCGCCGGGATCGATGATAAGCTCATTTCTGAAGCGGATCTGTTAATATCTATACCAATATTTGGCAGGGTTGAATCATTAAACGCGGCAGTGTCTGCAGCACTGATTATTTATGAAATTATTCGTCACCGGAAAAGTTCATCTCCTTGAAACTTTCTTTGCTTAATGCTATAATTCTCTTAAATTTTTATAATACCGGCGATGATGGAGTTAAGTAGGTGTGGAGTTTGGGCATGCTAAAGGGAGGACCTGCCTCGACTGAAAGCAGGTTCGGTGCCACCGGCTGAATTTCGCTCCGGAGCTTGACGTTGAAGGGCTTTTAATTTTAAGCCTGAGTAGACGATCACGGAGATCACCGTTAACGATTTTCTGAGTGAGCTAAGCGGTTGGCTAAAATGGGTGGTACCGCGGAAGATTGTCTTTCGTCCCTCTTCACAAGAGGGATTTTTTATTTTACGGAGGTGGCTGAAGTGCTTGATAAACTAAAGGAACTGGAAGATGAAGCAAAGCAAAATATTGAAGCAGTAAAGGATTTGGATGAATTAAAAGAGGCCAGGGTGCGATTCCTGGGTAAAAAGGGGGAACTTACAAAATTGCTCCGCAGCCTGGGCAGCGCTCCCCCGGAGGATAGACCGGTTATCGGTAAGAAAGCCAATGCCTTAAGAGAGGAGCTGGAAAGGGCTATTGAGCTAAAAGAACAAAGCTTGCGCGATGCCCGGAAAGGTGAACAGTGGGAAAACGAAAGAATTGATGTCACCCTGCCCGGAAGCCCGGCAACTGTGGGTCAGAAACATCCCCTGACTCTGGTCCAGGAAGAAATAAAAGAAATATTTGTCGGCCTGGGTTTCCAGCTGGCATACGGCCCGGAGATTGAAAGTGACTATTATAACTTTGAGGCCCTGAACATACCGGCCGATCACCCGGCCCGGGATATGCAGGATTCATATTATATAACCGACCAATTTTTGCTGCGCACCCATACATCGCCGGTACAAATCAGGGCCATGGAAAAAAGAGCGCCCAAATTACCGGTGCGGGTAATTTGCCTGGGCAAGGTCTACCGGCGCGATGACGATGCTACCCACTCATCAATGTTTCACCAGTGTGAAGGGTTGGCGGTAGACTCTGATATCACTTTTGCTGATTTAAAAGGGACTCTGCACCTGTTTGCCCGGGAGATGTTTGGTCCCGGTCAAAAGGTACGCTTCCGCCCCAGCTTCTTCCCCTTTACTGAACCAAGCGCGGAAGTGGACATTTCCTGTATAATGTGCGGCGGCAGCGGCTGCCGGGTTTGCAGCAATAGCGGCTGGTTGGAAATACTTGGTGCGGGTATGGTTCACCCCCGGGTGCTTGAAGTTTCCGGTTACGATCCCAGGAAGTCAACAGGTTTTGCCTTTGGCATGGGAATAGAACGGATAGCCATGTTAAAATATGGTATCGGTGACCTGCGCCTCTTTTTTTCCAATGACTTGCGTTTTCTGAAACAGTTTAATTAAACCGCTCTAATGAAAATAAACCAAGCAGATAATAACGATTAAGATAATAGCGACTAAAGGAGGCAAAAATAGATGCGTGTTCCATACAGCTGGTTACTGGATTATATCGATCCGGAAATATCGGCCGAAGAACTGGCTAATTTGTTAACCCTGTCGGGAATAGAAGTAGAATCGGTAGAAACGTTTGGTCCTAACCTCCCGGGAGTAGTCGTCGGTGAGGTGAAATCACTGGAACCCCACCCGGGAAGAAGCAACCTGGTCCTGGTAGATACCGATCTGGGAGGAGAAATAGTAAGAATAGTTTGCGGCGCAAAAAATATGCAGCCGGGCGACAAGGTTCCTGTGGCTAAGCCAGGTTCAACCTTGCCCGGCGGGCGTCGCATAGAAGAAGCAGTTATCTACGGATCCAGCTCGACCGGCATGATTTGTTCCGCCCAGGAGCTGGATTTGGAACTGGGGACTGAAGATGAAATCCTTATCCTCGATCAGGACGCAAAAACGGGCAGCCCGGTAGATAAGGTTTTAGGATTTGATGATAAGGTGATTGAGCTGGAATTGACCCCAAATCGTTCGGATTGCCTGAGCATGATCGGGGTAGCTTATGAAACCGCCGCCCTGACCGGGGCTGAAATAAAAATGCCCGCCATGGATCCACCGGAAACAGAACCCTCCCTGGAAAGCATTTTTAACGTCAGGATAGAAGACCCGGACTTATGCCCACGCTATACTGCCAGGGCTGTCAAGGAGGTTGAAATAAAAAAATCGCCCCTTTGGATGCAATTAAGACTGCTAAAAGCCGGAATTCGCCCGATCAGTAATATAGTTGATATTACCAACTACGTGATGTGGGAGTTTGGGCAACCACTACATGCTTTTGACCTTAAGCTTTTGGAAAGCAATGAGATAGTGGTTAGAAGGGCGGAAGAAGAGGAAACCCTGGTTACGCTTGATGGAGTGGAACGAAAGCTTACCCCGGAAGCCCTGGTTATTACTGACGGTAAAACACCGATCGGTCTTGCCGGGGTAATGGGCGGTGAAAATACGGAGATTTCGCAGGCAACCCGGGAAGTTCTAATTGAAGCTGCGGGGTTTAACCCCACGAATATCCGCCGCACCGCCCGCCGTTACAACCTTCCCTCGGAAGCATCCCAACGTTTCGAAAAGGGGGTTAATCCGGAAGCGGTGCTTTGGTCGCAGAATCGAGCCGCCCTATTAATGAACCGGTATGCCGATGGAAAAGTGCTGCAGGGAGTAGTTGATTTTAATCAAAGCCCGGCCAGGCCTGCAATAATTTCGGTAAACCCTGAGCGGGTTAACAGAATACTAGGGACAGAGATTCCCGGAAATGACATCCGGGATGTTCTGTCAAAACTCGGCTTTAAAGTTAACAGTAAAACAAGTGATGAGCTTGAAGTAATTGTTCCTTTAAGGCGTGGCGATGTAAAGATCGAAGAAGATGTGGTAGAAGAAGTGGCCAGGCTCTATGGTTACAACCGGATTCCCTATACTTTGCCCCGCGGTGAGTTGTTGGAAAACAGGCAGACGGAAGAAGAGAGACTGCATAATTTAACCAGGGATATTTTCACCGCTTCCGGTTTTTACGAGGCTGTCACCTATTCGTTTATTAATTTTAATGACCTGGTTAGGCTGAGATATTCTGCCGACGACCCGAAAATGAAAACAATACCTGTTCAAAATCCTTTTTCCGAGGAGCAGGGAGTTATGCGCACTACAATTTTACCCGGTTTATTGAGAGTTATCCGGCATAATATCAGCCACCGGGAATTAAATCAGCTGTTTTTTGAAGTTGGTTCTGTTTATGAAACAGATAACCTGCCCCTGCAAGAATTGCCCCGGGAAAACGCCAGGCTGGCTGTTGCTGCCACCGGTATGGTTCCTGAACAGAACTGGGCGGTTTCTTCCCGGGAAGCCGACTTTTTTACAGTTAAAGGCGTCCTGGAAGCACTTTTTAGCCGGCTGCAGATTGAAGACTATCAGTTTATACCGGCCCAAATGCCTTTTTCTCACCCGACCCGCTGTGCTAAAGTAAAGATCGGGGGTTCAGAGCTGGGTTTCCTGGGGCAGATCCATCCGGATGTTGCCGGGGACTGGGAAATTGATCAACCGGTTACAGTTGGGGAATTTGATCTTACTGTTTTAGAAAAAAAGGCAAACCTGGTGCCCAGGATTAATCCCCTGCCCAGGTACCCGGCAGCCAGCAGGGATTTGGCTGTAGTTGTACCGAGGGAAATCCCTGCCCAGCAACTGGAACAAGCAATCAAAAAAGCCGGCGGCGATCTTGTCAGCGAAGTTAAACTGTTTGACCTTTATGAGGGGAAACAAATTCCCAAAGGCAAGCGCAGCCTGGCATACTCGATTACATTTCGCCTCGAGCAGCGCACTTTAACCGATGAGGAAGTAAACCGGGCCCAGGAGAACATCCAAAAAGCCTTGTTTGAGCTTGGAGCGGTTTTGAGAAGCTAAAAAAAAGGATATCACGTACTATACCTCGAATAATCCTGAATAAGGTCTCCGTCAGAGGTTTTTTAAAACAGATAAAGCCCTGAAAGGGGAAGGCATGGAGATGGAGGAGAAGGATAAAAACAGGGTTACAGTTAATATTATGGGTGAAGAATATGTGCTCAGAAGTTCTTCTTCCAAGGATTATATGTACAAAGTGGGTAGTTATGTGGACCAGTTGATGAAATCGTTAGCGGAAAATAATATCCAGATGAGCAGACAAAGAATAGCCGTCCTGGCTGCCCTGAACCTTGCCGATGAACTGATCAGGTTGAAGGAAGAAAAGGAAGGGTCTTCGGAAAAAGGTGAGGATCGGAAAGGAAAAGGTGGAGGCAATGAACTGGCTTGATATTTTCCTGCTGGTTGTTTTTGGGCTGCATGTATTTAACGGTTTTTCAAGAGGCCTTGTCAAGCAAATATTTGATCTGTTCGGATTTATAGTTGTGATTATCCTTTCTTTTTGGGGCAGCCGATTTTTTAGTGAAGTGCTTGCGGATTATATAGATCCGGAAAATATCATTCCCCATCATGAATTAATTGAAAACCTTGGCCTGGAGGTTGCCCTGGAGCAGGCTCCACAATTAATAGCAGGGATTATAACTTTCTTGGTGCTTTTTTTAGTTTTCAGTATTGTTTTTCGGTTATTTTCCAGTGGATTCAGGTGGGTTAACCGTATTCCGGTAATCGGGTTTTTCAACCGGATAGCAGGGATTGTTTTGGGGGCAATAGTTGGGGTTATCTTTATTTATATAATCGTTGCCGCTATTTCGATCATACCCCTGCAATTTTTCATGGATGCCCTGGAGGAATCGGAAATTGTCTTCTTTACAGAACATTACCTGGCCACTATTGTAGAAGCAGTTAAAGATTTTGCGGTAGAATTTTACCTGGATATGAACAGCTAAAATCGCCGGTTGCGAACGGTTTAATTAAATTACGGCTTATCCCTGCCGGAAGCGGAGCCGGGAGAAGCCGGTTTTTTTGCCTGCATTATGTATATTTTATAAAACCTGTTGAAGGGAAATTTTCCTGTGCAGATTGAATCGGATTTTTTCTTGCAAGACACCGAGCTGGTCGCTAAAAAGCTTATCGGCCATTACTTATGCCGGGAAACAGACGAAGGGTTACTTTCAGGTATTATTGTAGAGACCGAAGCTTACCTGAGCACCAATGATCCGGCCTGTCATGCTTCCCGGGGAAAAACCAGGCGGAATGCTACTATGTTTGGCCCACCCGGCAGGGCATATGTCTACTTTATATATGGTAATTATTATTGTTTTAATGTGGTAACCGGGCCGGTGGGCAGCGGGGAAGCAGTTTTAATCAGGGCAGTGCAGCCTGTTGAGGGCAAAAAGTTGATGATTAAACGCCGCGGTAATAAATACAGTGAAAAAAATCTTACCAGTGGCCCGGGCAAGCTGTGCCAGGCTTTTGCCATTGATAAGCATTTTGACGGCCACCACTTGCGGGATAAGCCGCTTTACCTGCTGTCTAATGACGGGACTGCTGAAATCGGGACAGTTAAAAGCACACCGCGCATTGGCCTGTCCGTTGCTAAAGATAAACTGCTTCGCTTTATCGCAGAGGGAAACGAATATTTATCGAGGTGAGATGTTTGGCCGGTGTAATTACAGAAAGGGAGATTAAGGTCCTCGAATTTGATCAAATTCGGGATAAATTAAAGGCTATGACAGTCAGCCCAATGGGAAGTAAAACTGCTTCCCAGCTGCTGCCCGGCAGTGAACCGGAATTAATCGGCAGGCAGTTAATGGAAACCAGTGAATCTCGTTTACTCTGTTCAAAAAATGCTTTCAGCCCGTCAGCTGTTGAAGATATTAAGCCGCACCTGGACAGGGCGGGGAAAGGTGCCATGCTTTCAGGTCCTGAGCTGGCTGTTGTCATGTTATTTATTAAAGCTGCCCAGCGCTGGCCAAAGTTTTTCAGTAACCGGGATCACCGTGAACTATATCCGATGATCAATGAAATTGCCGCCCAGGTGCATATGGGCGAAGGACTTTATGCTGCATTGAAAAGGGCGCTTGATGAAGAAGGCAATATTTTAGATACAGCTTCTGCAGAGCTCTCTGCACTGCGCCGGAAAAAACATTCTCTACAAAACAAAATAAGGGAAAAGCTGGATCAATACATTCGCAGTACCAGTTACAGGCGCTACCTGCAGGATGCTTTGGTGACGATCCGAGGTGGGCGTTACGTTCTGCCGGTCAAGCAAGAATACCGCCAGCACCTGGAGGGAGTGGTCCATGACCAATCTTCAAGCGGGGCGACAGTTTTTATTGAACCCCTGCCGGTTGTGGAAATGCAGAATTCAATGGCTTCCCTGCAAAAACAAGAAGAAGAAGAAATTGAACGCATCCTTTTTCAACTAAGCAACCAGGTTTCTTCAGCAGAGAATCAGCTTATGCATAACCGGGAATTATACTCAAAACTTGACTTTATAGTTGCCTGCGGCAGGCTAAGTTTGGATATGGGCGGAATCGAACCGCGCCTTATTAAAGAGGGGCAAAACCTGGCATTTATAGATCAGGGGATCCATCCCCTTTTAAGCGGTGAAAAAGTGCCCCTTACGGTTGAACTTGGTGATGATATCCAGACCCTTGTGGTTACCGGACCCAATACGGGCGGAAAAACAGTGGCTTTAAAAACCATTGGTCTTTTAACCATTATGGTCCAGTGTGGGCTTCATATCCCGGCTGGAAAAGACACCAGGTTGGCAGTTTTTGAAAAGATCAGGGCCGATATCGGAGATGAGCAAAGTATTGTCCAGTCGCTAAGCACGTTTTCCGGGCACATGAAAAACATTATTTCCATTGTTGAAGAAGCGGGTCCTGATACGATGGTGCTATTCGATGAGCTGGGGGCGGGGACTGATCCTTCCGAGGGGGCGGCTCTTGCCATGTCAATTTTAGAAGAATTGACCACAAAAGGAGCATTAACGGTAGCAACCACACACATTAACGAACTAAAACTTTTTGCCCAGGTCCAGGATAAGATGCAAAATGCGGCCATGGAGTTTGATTTAGGCACGCTTGCCCCGACTTACCGCTTGCTGCAGGGGATTCCCGGTCAGAGCAACGCTTTTTATATTGCCGGCAAGCTTGGCTTGCCGGAACATGTCCTGGAAAAGGCCAGGGGATTTATGCATCGTTCTCACGACCAGGTGGAATCGATTATAGCAAGCCTGGTTGAAGATCAACAGCGTTATTCTCGGGACAGCCGGCAGGCAGAGCTGGAAAGGAACCGGGCGGAGTTGCTGATGGCCGAACTGGAAAAAGAGCGAAATTTGCTTAAAGCCAGGCGGGAAGATATTATCAAGGAAGCGCGGGAAGAAGCCCGCCAGATAGTAAGGCGGGTGAAAAGTACCGCCGATCAGCTAATCAAGGAGCTGCGGACTATAAAAAGTGAGGGTGGAGAAAAGCCCCTGGCTCAGGCCGAACAAATTCGCAGCCGTCTAAACGAACTTCGCCGGGAGGTTGAAACGACCGGAGAAGAGGAAGAAGAACCACAAACAAAACCCTTGGAAGAAGACGAGCTAAATGCCGGCAGGGAAGTATATATTCCTAGTTTAAAGCAAAAAGGCGAGATAATTTCTGTTTCCGGCAGTGAAGCGATGGTCCAGGTTGGTGCTTTAAAAGTCAGCGTTTCTGTAAAAGAATTATTTGATTGCAAGGAAAGTAAGCCGGGAGCTTCGACTGCAGACAGAGATAGCGGCAAAGGCTCCGTACTATTTGAAAGCCGAGGGTATAGCGTTAAAAAAGATCAAACTGTCAAGAGTTCCCTGGATTTGCGCGGGTTAACCCTGGAAGAAGCAATCCCGCTGGTAGATAAGCATCTTGACAATGCTCTCTGGGCCGGTCTTAACCAGGTTGACCTGATCCACGGTAAGGGAACCGGCAAGCTCAAACAAGGGCTATGGCCTTATTTAAAGGACCACAGGCTGGTTAAAAACTTACGAATTGGAGAAACCGGTGAGGGTGGAGAAGGAGTAACGGTAGTTGAAATTAGGGCATAGCATTTATCAACGGATTTTACACCAGGCAGGTTGCTATGCCCTGATCTAATTTATTCAGGCCCCTTGGAAACAACCAGGTTTACCCGGTCGCCCGGTGATAGCGTTGTTCCGGGTTCGGGGCGTTGCGATATAACCCGGTTAAGGCTTGCTTCATCGCTGTGTTCCTGGTCTACAGATCCTACCACCAGGCCTTCTCTTTCCAGTTTAGAACGGGCAATAGCTTCGAATGATCCGCTTACATCGGGGACAACTACTGCTTCACCGTCTCGCGGCTGCCCGGCGAGTTCACCGTCTTCAGTCGTTTCGGTGCTTACCCTCACTTCAGCCCTGTCGGAAACCTCACCGTTGTCATAGAGAGCAATAAGAGCGTAAGTATACTCGCTGTCAAGCTCAATTTCATCATCTGAATATTGGCGTGCATTACCATCAAGCTCAATGATTGCGCCATCATCCGGATCATCATGAGATTCACGCACGATTTCAAATGCTTCCAGGTTCTCAGGACCGTCATAATCCCACTGCAGGGTTATTCCATCAGTAAAGACATGGGCGTCAAATCTTGTAATTTCTTCGGTAGTGGAACCGCTTTGTTGATCTCTTTCTTCAAGCCTGCTAACCCTTAGGTCGGTATCCTCCACGTCCAGGGGAACTCTGCCGGAACCGCCCGACCAGCGATTATCGGTTTCTATATAATCCGGGCGGCTGTAAGTGCGCCTGTCCTTGTGCATATTACAGCTTTCCGTTGGTTCCTGGCCTTCGATAAAGTAGTCGCTTATTACCGCATCATCGTCTTCGCAGTAACTGTTGGGAATTTTTCCGGACCTTTTGCATACCTGCATTCTAACGATGCCCTCCGGCTGTTCAAACTCCTCCACTTCCAGGGTTTCGAATTTTTCAAGAAACACTTCACGCATGATGGAAGTGGAAAAACGCCAGCCTTCCCTGATTCCACCCAGTTGAGGTTCGTCATAGCCCATCCAGAAGGAAGCGACCAGGTTAGGGGTGTAAGCCATCAGGTAAGCATCTTTCCAGTCATCGGTGGTCCCCGTTTTAGCGGCTACCTGGCGATCGATGTCTAAGGCACGGCCGATGTATTGAGTGACATAGTCTTGCAGTATATCATTAACCAGGAAAGAAGCTTCCTCACTGAGCACCTGGTTTGGTTCTACATTATTTTCGTATATGGTCTCACCGTGGCGGTCTTCAATTTTTTTTACGGTGTGCAGGTTTACTTTTAGTCCTGAATTTGCAAAAACGCTGTAAGCCTGGGCCATATCAATGGCACTCACCCCCCTGGTAAAACCGCCAAGGGTTAAAGCAAGGTTATTTACTTCATCCGGGTGGATGGTACTAATTCCCATTTTTTCAGCATACTCAGCTCCAATTTCCGGTCCAAGTTTTTCAAAAGTGCGAACGGCCGGAATGTTATATGATTTAAACAGTGATTCCCTTGCCGGGGTCATTCCCCTGAATTTGTAGTCAAAGTTTTCCGGGTACCAGTTTAGTTCTTCAACATAATAAGGAGCATCATCCAAAGTTGAACCTGCACCGGCTAAAACTCCTTCTTCAAAAGCAGGGCCGTAGGCTGTAACGGGCTTAATTGCCGATCCGGGTTGACGAAGGGTGGCGAACCTCAATACCTCATCTTCGTCTTTACGATATTCTCTGCCTCCACCCAGGGCCATGATTTGACCGGTGTTAGGGTCGGCAAGCACCATTGCGGCCTGGGGTTGGGCAATTCCTTTTTCTTCATCAATTAACTCTTCCAGTTGGGCCTGCGATAATGTTGCCCCGGAGGGGAGGCTGGCAATTGCTTCCCTGGCTTTTTGCATATCTATTTTAATGGTTGTGGGATAAAGTTCGGATTGGTTCAGCACATCTTCGACGTGGCTCTGGATTGAAGTGTCAAGGGTAGTGTGAACCCGCAAACCGCCGGTATAAATGGCACGGTAGGCTTCTTCTCTGGAACCGATGGTGGGAATTTCACTTAGTATTTGCAGCAGTTCCCTGTGGATAACGTAATCTACGAAATATGGGTACGGGTATTCCGGGCTGTCTGCCTGGGCGTAACTCATTTCCTGTTCTGCTGCTTCCCGGTATTCTGCTTCACTGATATATTCTAACCTTTTCATATTTGACAGCACCGTTCTCATCCTGGATTCTGCTTCTGCCACGTTGTTGATCGGGTTGTAATAATTGGGCGAACGAACAGCCCCGGCCAACATCGCTGCTTCAGGTAAATTTATTTCACCAACACTTTTATCAAAATAGGTGTGAGAGGCTGCTTCCACACCGTACGCGCCGTTGCCGAAATAAATGCGGTTTAAATACATTTCAAGTATTTCTTCCTTGCTGAATGCGCGTTCTAACTGAATAGCCAGCCAGATTTCCTGCACCTTGCGTTCGTAGCTGGTCTCTGTGGTTAAGAATGCATTTTGGGCCAGCTGCTGGGAGATTGTGCTGGCTCCCTGGACAATTCTACCGGCCGTGAAGTTGGCATAGGCGGCACGGATACTGCCGGTAACATCAAAACCAAAGTGGTCATAAAAGCGTTCATCTTCTATGGCAATAAAAGCTTTTTGGACGTGTTCCGGAATATCTTCCAAACTTACTGCTACCCGGTTTTGTTCATCGTGCAGTTCCGTAATTTCATTTCCTTCGCTATCGTATAAATAAGATGTTTCCACTGTTTCAAGGCGCTCAGAATCGAGGGGTGGTGCATCGTTGACCCAGTTTACGATTACGGAAGCAGCGGCGCCTCCGCCGGCAAGAACAATTAGAAAAAACGCTAGAATGGTTATCTTCAGTATGCGCCACTTGTTGCGCGGGCGCCTGGATTTATTTTTATTATATTTTTGTTGATCAAAAGGTATTTTTTTCTCAGCCACTTCTTTGTTAACCTCCTAAAAATAAAGAAAATCACCTGTCCACATTATATCATAATTGCTCAAAATGAGATAAGGTCCGCACAGATGATTACACTAAGATAAGGCTATTTTTATTTCATAATAATTGTTTTTAAGTTCCAAGCCTTTCAAAAAGGGTTTGCAGGGAACCGCTGTCAGGTAGAATTAAAATACTGCCCTCTATATTTTCTTTTTCTACATTTAATTCTGTTTTGAGTAATATAAGCTGATCATCAACAGTTTTGGTTTCCGCTATTACAGTGCCCAGTATTGCTCCCGCCATATCAATTCCCAGCTTTGGCGGCGAAGCCTGAAAAGTAAGTTCGGTCATTAAAGATAGTGCATTTAAGTAAGATCCGGTTATAATATTGCCCAGTTCCATCAATGCGGATTGTTCCATCTCATCGTTTTTCAACGAAGCCTGCTCTTTACCGGCTGCATTTTCAGGCATAATCCGTTTAGCCATATTTTGTGCTGCTTGATACGGCAAAACAAAAACTAAGACCAGGCCTACTTCCGGACACTCAGCCTCACAAAAAGTTGCGGCCACAAGGCTTTCCGGGTTTCCAAAGGATTCAGGAACATCTTGCAGTGGTGCAACCATGACTTCGGGAACCATCATTTCAATTTTCTGTTCTTCGAGCATTGAAGAAAGGGCAGTTACCGCATTGCCTATTCCTATGTTGGCCAGCTCCTTTAAAATGTCCTGCTGGCCTTCGCTGATGAATTGTTCTGTGTTCACCTGATCACCTCCGCGATTGTCGGGCCGGATAACCATGCTGCGAATAGCTTTTTCAACTAGATGCCAGTGACCATATCTTATTATAACCTGCTGCTATGATAACATAATTTTTATATTTTCGAGTATTATTTTATCACTTTTATGTGGGAATTTCTTAGAAAAAATAAAAAAAGCATACCATTAAAGTTATTGATCATGTAAAATATTAAGTAATAAAAGTATTT
>PUKR01000040.1 GCA_003552365.1 Syntrophomonadaceae bacterium | reverse complement strand
TATATTATTTTCAGCACCTGCCCACAGGCGCTTTATTATTTAACCTGCTGCTTTTGCCTTTTATCATTTTTACAGTGGGTCTGGGTCTTTCAGGTGCGCTTGTCGGCCTTTTTTTGCCACTGGCCGGTTCGTATTTGTTATGGGCCGCTTACCCGCTTTTAGAACTGATGGCCCTGATTATAGAAATAAGCGCCCTGCCCGGGTTCTATCTTGCTCTTAACCCGCCCGGATCAGCTGCCCTGATAGTTTATTACACTTCAATAACAGGAGTTTTGGCAACTTACTACTTTTGGCTAAACCATAACCGGGATGAATTTAAACTAAGCTATCCTGCATATATTAAGAAGGGATTGTTAAGCTTGTTTCCCGCCGGAAAGGGGCGGGCCCATCTCTTAATCGGCATTGCTATCTTTCCTATAGTCCTGGCAGTTTGGTCTAACCTGCTCTTTCCGTCCGGGCAAAACTTAAGGGTTACCTTTATCGATGTCGGCCAGGGGGCCGCTGCCCTGGTGGAAACGCCCTGTGAAGCGACGATCATGGTTGATGCCGGAGGGGAACTACCATTTTATGGTGAACCCGGTGAAATTGGCGAGAGGGTGATCTTGCCTTTTTTAAGGTACCGGCGGATAAATGAAATTGACCTTGCTGTAGTAACCCACCCACACGAAGATCACTTTGGAGGTTTTTTGCCTGTGATTGGCCAAATACCCATCAAGCATATGCTTATTTCACCGGCACCCGGCGAAACAGTTTATTATGAGCAAATGCTTGAAAGTGCTGAGAAAAATGAAATACCGGTAACCGGGGTAACTGCCGGAGAAGTATGGAGCTGTGGGCCAGATTTAACCCTTGAAATGCTGGGACCTCCTGAGAAGCTATATAGAGGAACCGGCAGCGATTTAAATAACAACTCGATTGTCTTCTTGCTCAAGTACAGGGAAATCAAGCTACTTTTTACCGGCGACATTGAAGATTCGGCGGCAAAAGATTTATTGCGGAGAAAAGTAGATCTCAGGGCTGATTTTTTACAGGTGCCTCATCACGGCGGCTACATGGAAGTGATGCCGGACTTTTTAGAGGCGGTAAAACCGGAAGCAGCTGTGATTCAAGTTGGCCCCAATCCGTTTGGCCACCCCCATCCTCATGTTATCAGTTCCCTGGAAGAAGCAGGAATCATGATTTTTCGAAACGACCGGCATGGAGCGGTGATTGTTGAAACCTGTGGAGAGGATATGGACATTTGGATTACCGAGCAGCCGGCCCTTGTTAATTAATAATTTAAGTGGTATAAAGGTGTCAAATTATAACTTATCATGCTTAAATATATTAATCTCTAATCAGAAGTATTTATTATTTGTAATTGTAAGCCTTGCTCCATTTTGGACGGGGAATATTTATTATTTTAATTCCTGGAGTGGGTTAAACTTGGAAACAGAAGAGTTGAAGCACCTGGTTAAACAGGATGACAACGAGGCTTACCGGCGCCTTTTTGAGGCTTATTACCGGAAGACTTATGCTGTTGCCTATAATATTTTACGTTCCCGGGAAAGCGCGGAAGATATTACCCAGGATGCTTTTATTAAAGCTTTTCAGAATCTAAATCAATTAAAGGATGCAACCAGGTTTGGAGCCTGGGTGGCTGTGATCGCCTCTAACCTGGCCCGTAACTATCTAAAACGTGAAAAAAAGGTTTTATATACAGATGAAGAAGCAATAATTTCCGGGGTATCGGAAGCAAGCTACACCGAAGATGCCGCCCTGCGGACCCTGGATATAGATAAAGTCAGGGAGGCGATCAAAAAACTGCCGCCGGAACAGTACCAGCTGATAGTGCTGCAATATTATTACGATCTGCGGGTAGAAGATATTGCTGCCATGTTAAAATTACGGGTTGGTACTGTTAAATCACGATTGCACAGGGCTCGCCGCCGTTTAGCTGAAAACCTGGAACTTATAGACGACTCAGTTTGTCTTTTAAGTGAAGGAGGTGAGCGGGAGCAATGAAAGGAAACAAAGAACAAAAACTGACCGACCGGGTTTTAAAAGAAGCCTTGCACCGCGACATTGAATCTATTGAACCCCCTCCTTCTGAAAAAGTGTGGCAGCGGATTGAAGCCGGGCTGGGAGAGAACAAGGTGGTTGTTGATGAGAAGGACCCCGGAAAACATAAAGGCAGTTTTAACTGGTTCCGTTACGGGACAGTTGCCGCTGCCGCCGGGCTGGTACTGTTGATTTTAAACAGTGTCGGGGTGTTGCAGTGGGATCAAATTACTCTTCCTGCGATGTTAGAAGATGTTGAAGAAACTGTTGATGAACCGGCAGTGGAAATGGAAACCGACGAAGCTGCCCCGGAAGCTATGATGGAAGAAGATGTCGCAGAAGAAGCTGTGGATCCTGAGCAAGAGCTGCAATACCACCGGGAAGCAGATCCCGCTCCTCCCGAGTGGCCCGGCTCCCTGCCGGGTGATTTTAACCTTGATAACGAAATTCTTTTAACCGCCGGAGAAGGACCTGATTACAGGGGAGCTGTATACTCTAATGACGAAGAAAGCCTGCTTTTGGTTAAATCAAGCGTAGAAGATGAAGCAATAAGAGATTTCAATGAGCATTTGAGCCGTCACCTGGAAATCGAATATCATGTAATTGGCGACATCAACGGGTATAAACATATTGAAGTTAATGGCCGGCCGGGCTTAATCTGGGAAGCCGCAGATCTTAAGTTTGCACTGCTGGTTAAGTTTGGCACGCTTTCTCCTGAGGAATTGAAAACCGTTTCTGATGGGATTGAATAGCTTTTATTTACATTTAAACTAAAAGGTTAAGTAAAAACGTTTTTTGGCCCCGGCTTTTCGGACTATAAAGGTGCGGAGCTTGATAAACAAACCGGCATTGCCATCACCGGCACGAGTAAAACCCTCTAAGTTGACAAAGACGAAGGAGGGGTGATCAGTACCAGGTGATAACAATGCCGTAACAGCCGGTTCTGCAAGTATCTCTTTGGGCAAGGAGCCCCTGTGTCTCGGCCAGAGTAGTACCAGGGTTAATATTGATTTGATAGCGGCCGCCAGGTATTAAAAAAGATAGCCCTAGTCCTTTACCGATACGGTAGATGTACAGCTACAGCTCTTTAAAGCGGTTCTCTGCAAGATGCCTTTTTACCTGTTAAGGTGAGGCATCATTTTCCTCAGTTTTTTCCCTACCTCTTCAATTTGATGTTGGTGGTCTTTTTCGCGCAGGGCCTTAAATTTCGGACGGTTAGCCTGGTTTTCAAGCACCCATTCCAGGGCAAATTGACCGGTTTGGACTTCATCCAATATAGCTTTCATTTCTTCTCGAACCTGTTTGTTAACAACGCGCGGTCCCCTGGTTAAGTCACCGTATTCAGCCGTATCGCTTACAGAATAACGCATGCCTTCCAGGCCGCCTTCGTAGATCAGGTCAACGATTAGTTTTAATTCATGAAGGCATTCAAAATAAGCGATTTCAGGCTGGTATCCGGCATCTACCAAAGTCTCAAAGCTGGCCTTAATCAGGGAAGTAACTCCTCCGCACAAAATGGCCTGCTCCCCAAAAAGGTCAGTTTCAGTTTCTTCTTGAAAAGTGGTTTCAATAACCCCGGCCCTGGTGCAGCCAATGCCACAAGCATAAGCCAGGGCCAGATCTTTGGCTTTACCGCTGTAATCCTGGTAAATGGCCATTAATCCGGGGGTGCCGGCGCCTTCTTTATGCAAACGCCTAACCAGGTGGCCCGGACTTTTTGGTGCGACCATAAAAACATCGACTTTTTCCGGGGGAACGACCTGGTTATACAGGATGTTAAAGCCGTGGGAAACTACCAGGGCCTTGCCTTCAGTCAGGTGCGGCAATACAGACTCTGTATATACTGCCGGTTGATGACTGTCACCGATTAGAATTTGGATTACCTGGGCTTCCCCGCAGGCCTGGCCGACATCTGCAACTTTTAGGCCGTCGTTTTCAGCTTTTTGCCGGCTTTTACTTGCCGGGTGCAGGCCGACTATAACATCTAACCCACTGTCTTTAAGGTTAAGTGCCTGAGCATGTCCCTGGCTTCCATAACCCAAAACAGCAATTTTTTTACCCTTTAGTAAATTTAAGTCAGCATCTTTGTCGTAGTACATTACTGCCATGAGAATAACCTCCTTAGAAAATATAATAACCTTATTTATTGGATGTTTTAGGTGAAAATCCTGCAATGAATAAAAATTCGGTTGCCGGCAATTCCATGTCTTCACTTTTG
>PUKR01000249.1 GCA_003552365.1 Syntrophomonadaceae bacterium | reverse complement strand
GCCAGTTCGATGTGGCCCATTCTTTCACGGCGCACCTTGGCCCTGGTAACTTCAACTCCGCAGCGGTCGCAAATAATGCCACGATAGCGAACCCTCTTGTATTTACCGCAGTGGCACTCCCAGTCTTTTTGCGGGCCAAATATTTTTTCGCAGAAAAGTCCTTCTCGCTCAGGTTTCAGGGTCCGGTAATTAATCGTTTCCGGCTTTTTCACTTCACCCCTCGACCAGGCCCTTATTTGTTCCGATGATGCCAGCCCAACTTTCAAAGCATCAAAATTATTAACATCCAACAAAAAGATCTCTCCTTTCGCCAGGTCTTAACCCGCGCTACTAGTAGATGCTTTCCTCATCTTCATCCAGCTCTTCAGAATCTTCCAGCTCTTCTTCATCTAGATTTTTCTTTTTCGCGGAAGTCCCTGTATCTGAATTGTCGAGGCCCTCATCATCGTCTTCGTGTTCTTCATCTTCGAGCCGGTCTAAAGAAACTTCTTCAACATTCTCCTGCTGTAACTCCGCACCTACAGGAACCTCTTCTTCATCACCTTCAGCCAGGGTTAAATCTTCAACTTCTTCTTCACTCTCTTTTTCTTGATCCTCCTGATCTGAAGATTCTTTTTGGTAAATGAACCTGTCCAGGTCGTCCTCGTCCGATTCCATACCTTCAATATTCACGTCGAGACGCCTGTAATCGCCTTCATCTTCCCCTTCTTTAATTTCCACTTCGCCGGTTTCTTCGCTTAGCACCCTGACATCAAGGCAGAGGCTCTGCAGCTCTTTAACCAGCACCTTAAATGATTCGGGCACTCCCGGTTCCGGGATGTTTTCGCCCTTGACAATCGATTCATAGGTTTTAACCCGCCCCACTACATCATCGGACTTAACAGTAAGTATTTCTTGCAGGGTATAGGCGGAACCGTAAGCTTCAAGCGCCCACACTTCCATCTCCCCGAAGCGCTGCCCACCGAATTGGGCTTTTCCGCCCAGGGGCTGCTGGGTAACCAGCGAATAAGGTCCGGTGGAACGGGCATGGATTTTATCGTCAACCAGGTGGGCCAGTTTAAGCATATAGACATAACCGACGGTAACTTTTTCATCAAACGATTCGCCTGTCCGCCCGTCATAAAGAGTGGTTTTACCGTCTTCAGGCAGCCCCGATTCCTCAAAGGTTTTAAATACATCCTGCTCTGAAGCACCGTCAAACACCGGCGAAGCAATGCTGATCCCCAGCGATTTAGCAGCCCAACCAAGGTGGGCTTCCAATACCTGGCCGATATTCATCCTGGAGGGCACTCCCAGGGGGTTAAGCACAATGTCGAGAGGAGTGCCGTCGGGCAGGAAGGGCATATCTTCTTCCGGTAAGATCCGGGCTATAACCCCTTTATTTCCATGGCGCCCGGCCATTTTATCTCCTTCGGAGATTTTTCGTTTCTGGGCAACATAAACCCTGACCAGCTGGTTTACACCCGGAGAAAGCTCGTCACCTTCTTCACGGTTAAATACCTTGACATCGACAACAATACCCGATTCACCGTGGGGGATGCGCAGGGAGGTATCCCTGACTTCGCGGGCCTTTTCGCCAAATATTGCCCGGAGCAGCCTTTCTTCGGCGGTTAGCTCAGTTTCCCCCTTGGGAGTAACTTTGCCAACCAAAATGTCGCCCGCTCTTACTTCCGCTCCGATGCGGACAATCCCCCGTCCGTCTAAATCTTTTAAAGCTTCCTCCCCGACATTGGGGATGTCGCGGGTGATTTCTTCCGGCCCCAGCTTTGTATCTCTTGCCTCGGACTCATATTCTTCAACATGTATGGAGGTAAAAGTATCTTCTTTAACCAGCTTTTCGC
Source organism: Syntrophomonadaceae bacterium (assembly GCA_003552365.1). Classification (GTDB taxonomy): domain Bacteria; phylum Bacillota; class Dethiobacteria; order DTU022; family DTU022; genus B1SED10-74M. The sequence continues at coordinate 2,418 of PUKR01000249.1, read as the reverse complement.
TGATCAAGATTGCATCTTCGTAGTTGTAACCTACCCAGGGCAGAAAAGCCACCAGCACATTACGCCCCAGGGCCAATTCACCGAGGTTGGTGCAGGCTCCATCAGCAATAACTTCCCCGGCCCTTAGTTTTTGGCCTCGTTTTACAACCGGATGCTGATTGATGCAGGTGCCCTGGTTGGAACGCTTAAATTTCTGCAGGAAATATATATCGAGCCCGCCGTCAAAACCGGGACGCCTGTCAGTTTCAAAACGCTCCCTGGTCCGGCCGTTAATATCGTAATTGCGGTCGTCAGAGTCGTCATCGCGGCGCACGATAATTTCATTGCTGCTGACCCGAACTACTTCACCGTCGGCCAGGCATACAGCAACTGCGCCCGAATCAACTGCGGCCTTATGTTCCAGGCCGGTCCCTACAAGGGGAGCTTCGGTTTGCAGCAGGGGCACAGCCTGCCGCTGCATGTTCGCCCCCATCAGGGCCCGGTTAGCGTCGTCATTCTCCAGGAAGGGAATTAGTGCAGTAGCCACACTGACCAGCTGCTTGGGAGATACGTCCATGTAGTCGACTTCGTTGGGATGCCGCATAACCGTATCGTAATAATAACGACAGATAACCCGGTTACTGGCAAACCGGCCGTCTTCATCAAGCTTGGCATTAGCCTGGGCAATAACGAAACGGTCTTCGTCGTCTGCAGTCAGGTAAACAATTTCCGAGGTTACCCTTCCTTCCTCTTTATTTACCTTCTGATATGGGGTTTCAATAAAACCGTGTTCATTAATCCTGGCATAAGTGCCCAGTGATCCGATCAGCCCAATATTGGGACCTTCAGGGGTCTCAATCGGGCAAATCCGGCCGTAGTGAGAGTGGTGCACGTCGCGCACCTCAAAACCGGCCCGTTCACGGCTTAAGCCTCCGGGTCCGAGGGCGCTCAAACGCCTTTTATGGGTTAATTCAGCCAGCGGGTTGGTTTGATCCATAAACTGGGACAGCTGGCTGCTGCCGAAAAATTCTTTTATGGAGGCAATTACCGGCCGGATATTGATCAGGGCCTGGGGAGTAATTGCTTCAACATCCTGGATTGTCATGCGCTCCCGCACCACTCTTTCCATGCGGGATAAGCCAATCCGGAACTGGTTCTGCAACAGTTCGCCCACGCTGCGCAGGCGCCGGTTCCCCAGGTGGTCGATATCGTCCGGGTGGCCGATTCCGTCAAAAAGGTTCAAGATATAGTTGACGGCGGCAATTATATCGCTGGTAACCAGGTGCCTGGTCGAAAGATCAACCCCACCGTTTCCGATTACCAGGTGAGTCCCGTCCCGGTAATTAACTTTTACTCTTTGCACTTTATGCTCATCGATAACCCGGGCCGCCTCTTCGTCCACGACAGTCCCGGCCTTATAAAGCACTGAACCGCTTTCCGGGTCGGTAACATCTTCCGCCAGCTCATGCCCGTAAAGGCGGTTTGTCATGGAAAGTTTTTTATTGCTCTTAAACCTGCCTACATAAGCGAAATCATAGCGCTTGCCGTCAAAGAAAAGTGAATCAAAAAGCGAGCGGGCATTTTCCGCATTCAAAGGTTCGCCCGGGCGCAAACGTTTATAGATTTCAAGCAGTGCCGATTCAACCGAATCGGTATGGTCCTTGTCGAGCATTTCAGGCAGGCGCGGGTCGTGATCCAGAAGCTCCAGGATTTCTTCGTCGGAACCGTAACCGATCGCCCGCAGAAGCGCGGTAACCGGTATTTTCCTGGTCCGGTCTACCCGTACGTAAATCCCTTCGCTAACATCTGTTTCAAATTCCAGCCAGGTCCCCCGGTTGGGAATGATCGTGGCGTTGATCAATTCCTTGCCGGTAGTGGGGTCGGGCTGCTTCTTGAAATAGACCCCGGGCGAGCGGACCAGCTGGCTGACAATCACCCTTTCAGCACCATTTATAACGAAGGTGCCGTTTTCGGTCATCATCGGAAAATCGCCCATGAAAACTTCCTGCTCTTTTACTTCGCCGGTATCCTGGTTGACCAGCCGCACCTTTACCTTTAAAGGCACCGCGTAAGTAGCATCCCGCTCCTTGCAGTCTTCAACGAAATATTTCGCCTCTCCCAGGGAATAGTCGAAAAATTCCAGGACAAGATTACCGGTAAAATCCTGGATCGGGGAAAAATCTTCGAATATTTCTTTCAAACCTTTTTCAAGAAACCAGTCAAAAGAACTTTTCTGCACTTCAATCAGGTTCGGTAAATCGAGAACTTCGTTTATGCGGGCAAAAGAACGTCTCTGTCTTATACCTGCAGCAACACTAGTGGACATTAAAAAAATCACTCCCCTGTGATACCTGGTTTATGATTTAAACCGGGAAAATGCTGTAATCTTAAAACAGCCAATAATCCTCTGTTTCTCCTATGGGTATTATTTTCTTTCTC
>PUKR01000123.1 GCA_003552365.1 Syntrophomonadaceae bacterium | reverse complement strand
AGTGGCAAAAAAAGGCCGACAAGCGCACCTGAAAGACCCAGACCCACTGTAAAAATGATAAAAGGCAAAAGCAGCAGGTTAAATAATAAAGCGCCTGTGGGCAGGTGCTGAAAATAATATAAACATAAGGGTAACACTCCCAGCTGGGCTGCCAGGGTAACTGCAACAGGAGAGCACAGCACATGCGGGCAGTTAATTGATTTCAATATATGTTCCAGGGGCCGGTAAGCATAAACCAGTGAAAGGGTGGCGGCATAAGAAAGTTGAAAGCCCAGGTCGAAAAGCAACAGCGGATTGAAAAATAAGGTCAAAAGAGCGGCAACGGCCACCGCAGTAAGTAGGTCCCTTTCCCTGTCCAACAACAAAGCGCCGAGGGCAAATGAAACCATTATAGCCGCCCTTAAAGCTGAAGGGCGTAAGCCGGTCAGGTAAGCGTAAACAAAAACTAAAATAATAGCCAGGATCAGGGGTAGGCGACCATGCAGCCCCAGGAGTTTGCTTAGCCCCAGGATGAGAGCGGCAACCAACCCAACATGTAGACCTGACACAGCCAGCAGGTGCCCGGTTCCGGCCCGTCGAAAATTTTCTTCTATTTCTTCAGGCAAGTGCTGCCGCTGGCCAAATAACATTGCCGCCATCATTTCACCTGCGGGAAAAGGCAGCTCTTCAGTGATAAAAGTTGTCATCGAGTTTCGCATGTTAACAGCTGCTGCTGCAACTGAATTAACATCACTTTCTTCAAGCAGTGAAACTTGCGAAGGTTGTACGTTAATAACAGCATCGATACCCCGGCTTTTTAAGAAAAAGCGATAATCAAAGCCACCGGGATTACGTAAACCCCGCGGTTCATTAACTGTCCCGCGCAGAAGCAGGCTGTCGCCATAGCGGTAGCTTTCATTTTCTTCAGAACTGCCATAAACATTAACAAGCAGTTTTCCTGAAGCCCTTGAACTGCAATCTGCCGTTTCCACAAGTTCTACCTGCAAATGATAAACATCGCGATTATCATAAAATACAGGCTCTTCAATTACAGTGCCCGTAACCCGGAGACTGTCACCACTGTAATTGAGCACACTTGCAGTTGAATACTGCACGTTAAAATAAAAGGCAACCCCACCACTTACAAAAACCATCAGCAGGAGAACCGCCTTAAACAGATCGAGTTCCTGTAATAAAAGGGCGGCAAATATGATAAGCAAAGTTATTCCGACAACAACATATAGTGCTGCCTGTCCTTCCACCCAGCACCTTCCACCGACTATCCCCAGGACATAAAAAATAGCAAGCAGGCATACCTGCCTGCCTGAAAACTCCTGGAGGATTCCTTTTAAGCGGGACATTATTGAAAGACCCTTTCAAAAAGGCCGAAGGTTTTTTCCCGCTGCTCCGGCGGCGGGGCGGGGGTTAAATAGGAAACCACAATTAAAACCAGAATGGCAAGAACAAAAGAAGGGAAAACAGGCATAAACCCAAAGGTGGTCCACCGGGGTAAAACATCAAGATACCAGAGGTGAAGCATGACAGCAGGAACGATTAAAGCGGCGGTCGCTCCGTATTTATTTGCCCGGGGCCAGTAAAGCGCACCAATCATGACCGGCAGCATTACCGAAAAACCGGAAAAAGCAAAGCCGGCAATGCTTAAAATTGCACCGGGCTGAATCAGGGCGACATAAAAAGCTATACCTGCAAAAATCACCAAAAGAATCCGTCCCCAAAAAACAGCCTGCATCGAAGAAAGCCTTTTAAAACGGGGCAAGAAGTCGACTGTCACCAGGTGGCTCACTGCAAGGAGTTGAGAATCAATGGAAGACTTAACAATAGCCAAAACAACCACCAGCCCCAGGACCATCCAGGTCGGCGTTAAAAATTGATGAATCAACATGGGTACTATATTGTCAGCCTCCTGCCCTTCCAAACCCGGAACCGCCACCGAACCCCAGACTCCCATCAGGGTAGATACGCCAAATATTACAGCCAGGGCCAGGGGATAATACATGCTGACCTGTTTCAAGTTAAGGCTGCTACGGGCAGCCAGGATGCGGGTGTAAATCTGCGGGAAGACAATCACAGCTATGGAGTTAATAAAAGAATAACTGAACCAGTTGATCGGGGCCAGTTCTTCTGAAAGTCCTCTTTGCAGCATAGCCGGGTTGTCCCGGACTATTTCAGCAGTTATCTCCGAAAAACCACCCAGGGCCCGGGCCACCGCTGAAAGCAGCATGACTGCTACCACTAAAAACAGGGTGCCCTGAAAGATATCAGTCCAAACAGTGCCCCGCAGCCCCGCAGGAATGGTATAAACCAGGGAAATTCCGATAATTACCAGCGCCGACAACCAGTAAGGCACCATCCCTTCTGTCACCGTGGTGAAAGCCAATCCTCCGCCGATTATGCTGACCACCAGGTATGGCAGGGTATAGTATAAAAGGAAAACCAAAAACAACAAGGATACCAGCTTGCTTTTAAAAATGCCGCCGAACACCTGGGGCTGGGTAGCAAACCCGTACCTTTTTCCCAAAAGCCAGGACCGGTAACCTACCAGGTAATAGGTAAAAGGGGTAATAAATATGCTCCAGCCTATCACATAACCATAAGCGCCGTACCCGGTTTCATAAGCAAACCCGGCATGCCCGATAATCGTAAAAGCGGTAATATTGCTGGCAAAAAGAGCCATAAACACGGCAATACTGCCCAGGCCACGACCGGCCATAAAATAATCTTCCCTGGTTTTACGGGCAATCCTACCCCCGTAAAAACCAATGGCGATTAAAATGAAAAAATAGATCACTAAAAGGCCAATGCCGACCAGGTTAATCACTGCTTCGAAGACTCCTTGTCGCCAAACTGGCTGGTTATTTCCTCCGGTGGATCTGGCCAGGCTAAATCACTAATCAGCTTCATTGCCAGCACAGCCAGGATGGCATAACCAACATAATATGAATAAGCAAAAGGCATAAACCCAAACAGCAGGGGCACGTAACCGTCCAGGTTCCACAGAAAAAAGCTGTTGTGCAGTAAAAACATAACCAAAACAATCATACAAACCAGGAAAAAGCGAATTCTAAAAGTCATTTGCTGCTTCCTCCAAAACCGGTAAAAATAAAAATACCAGCATAATATATTCCCTGCATATTCGACAGGACGTAAGTTATTCCTGCTCCTCCTCGATAATTACTTCTTGAAAAGCCTTTTCTTCACCGTCCACTTCAACTACTATTTTGTACCTGCCCGGGCCGCCAAACCAGATTCGATCATAGACGACTTTCGATTCCGGTTCCAATTCATCGCCGTATTCTTCTTCCGCCAGGGTATCACCCGTACTTGTATCAACAAGCTTCACCCTGACTTTTTTTTCATCAAAAGGCTCGTCGTTAAAATAAGAAAAATAGAAGTCTTCATTGGGCCTGAATTCTGTTTCCACTCCAACTATTTCATAGCTTTCCTCATCAATTTCGTTGCCGGTTTCCAGTTTGGTGCCTTCTGCGGCATCGCTCTCAGGGGGAGGTTGTTCTTCCTCTGCTTGATCACAAGCTCCGCTCAATATCAGGAGCAAAACAATTAATATAATTAAGATGTTTTTATTTCGCTTAATCAACCGGTATCACCCTTTCGTTTTTCATCTCTCTTAACCAGCACTTTTTGATAGTTCTGCACCCCCTTCCCTATTCCTGCTTAATTAGTTATTATTATATTAATTGCTTTATGGTTATAAGCGAAAAGAATAAAAATATCTGGTTCGCTGATACCGGTGAAGGAATTGCTCGACCTGGTATAGAATATTACTTTAAAATTAAAGGAGGCAGCCAAATGAACTTATCTGTCCGTAAAATCGTCATATCAGGAATCTTAGGCGCAATTGCTATCTTACTGGGGGTTACCAGGCTGGGCTTCATTCCGGTGCCCACCCCTGCCGGGCACGCTACAATTATGCATATACCGGTTATACTGGGTGGTGTTTTAGAAGGCCCCGCAGTAGGATTAATTACCGGAGCCATTTTTGGTCTTTTCAGCTTCCTGCAACCGGGAGCCCCTTTTTTTGCCGATCCCCTGGTTTCCATATTTCCACGCCTGTTCATTGGGGTAATATCTTACCTGGTTTACGCGGTAACCTTTAAAATTGGCACGGGGCTGGGCCTCACCTTCACCGGTTCATCCGCCGTTTCGTCCGGGGGCATAAAAAGTGAAGCTTCACCTGCAGCGACAGGGGGTCTATATAAATTCTTTAATTACCTGCCCTTAATCCTGGCCGGAGCGGCCGGATCTGCTACCAATACAGTGCTGGTAATGGGAATGGCTACTTT
>PUKR01000222.1 GCA_003552365.1 Syntrophomonadaceae bacterium | reverse complement strand
TTTCCGCTGCAGTCGAGCTTAAAAGTATTTCCTGTTTTTAAAATTCCGGTCACCGGGCAATCCCGCCTGATTTCCACACCGTTTAAAGCGGCGTTTTCAGCCAGGGCAATAGCCAGCAGGTAAGGGTCGGTTACCCCGGCAGTCGGGGCATAAAGCGCCCCGCAGGCAGCTTCGTTTAAACCCGGTTCCATCCGGTGCAGCTTCTCACGCTGCACGATTTCCAGGCCGGGAATCTCATACGAATTTCCCTGCCTGTAAAGTTCTTGCAGGGTGTCCATTTCTTCCTCGCTGAAAGCGATTACCAGGGAACCGTTTCTTTTAAAAGGCACATCAAGCTCGCTGCACAATTGATCGTACATCCGGTTCCCTTCCACGTTAAATTTTGCCTTAAAAGTCCCCGGTTTTGGGTCAAAACCGGCATGGACGATAGCGCTGTTGGCCTTGGTGGTGCCATTGGCCACATCGCTGTCTTTTTCCAGCAGGATTGTATTCAAGTTATATTTAGCCAGTTCCCTGGCGATAGAAGTGCCGATGATCCCGGCACCGATAATTGCTGCGTCGTACATCTGTTACCTCCCGTGATGTTTTCGATCCCTGTTTAGTTTTAGTTGATTACCTCAAATCACCGGTAAAGGCTTCGATCCGGTTGATCCCTTCTTCAATATTTTCCATAGAAGTTGCGAAGGATAAGCGCACATACTCGGGGGCTCCGAACCCGGTGCCCGGGACTACAGCCACTTTCCTGCTTTCCAGGAGAAGCCGGGCAAAATTATCACTGCTATCTATGTTTTCTCCCTTTAAGCTTTTTCTAAAGGTGTTGGCTACATTAACAAACAGGTAAAAAGTGCCCTCCGGCTCCAGGGCGTCAAGGCAGGGTATGGCCGTAATCCGGTCATACATGTATTTACGGCGCTGGTCAAAAGCGCGGCGCATTTCTTCAACACAATCCTGGTCCCCCTTAATTGCTGCTACGGCCGCTTTTTGAGCGATCGAATTGGGATTGGAAGTGGTATGGCTCTGCAGGGCCGCTATTGCTCCGGCAATTTCCTTTGGAGAAGCGGTGTAACCAATCCGCCAACCGGTCATGGCGTAGCTTTTTGAAACCCCGTTGATTATAATAGTTAAATTTTTGATCTGCTCGTTAAAAGAGGCAATGCTTACATGGCGCCCCCGGTTAAAGATCAGTTTTTCATAGATTTCATCGGCTATAACATATATATTGCGTTCGCTGCAAAATTGAGCGATCGCTTTTAGCTCTTCTTCGCTGTAAACCTGCCCGGTCGGGTTGACGGGACTGTTTAAAATTAAAGCCCTGGTTTTTTCTGAAGCATAATTCTCAAGTTCCTTTACGGTGGCTTTTAATTTATTTTCCGGGCTGGTTTCTACAGCAACCGGGACACCGTCACAGATTTTAACTATTTCCGGGTAGCTGACCCAGTACGGGGTCGGGATCAGCACTTCATCGCCCGGGTTTAAAACAGCGGCCAGGGCGTTGAAAACCGCGTGCTTGCCCCCGTTGCTGACCACAACTTGCCCCGGCTCGTATTCCAGTCCGTTATCGGCTTTTAATTTATCGCAAACTGCTTCTTTAATTTCCAGGGTGCCCGCCGCCGGGGTGTAACGGGTATGGCCTTCGTTCATCGCCCTGGTTGCGGCTTCCCTGATATGAACTGGTGTATCGAAGTCGGGTTCACCGGATCCAAAGCCGATCACATCTATCCCCCGGCTTTTCATTTCCTTCGCTTTACTGTCGATTGCCATTGTCGGTGACGGATTAATCGCCATTGTTTTTTTAGACAACATATTAACCTCACTCCTGTCTTTGGATTATCATATTTTAACATCTTACGGATAACTTTTATATTCTTTAACCGGTTTAATCGATACCGGTTTTGTAACCTTTAATTACCAGGCCCTGTTTAGCAGATGGTGCTATGGCGAAAAATGTTTACTTATGAGTATTCATATCTTTATCATAGATAGCCCTATCATAAAGGCAGCCCATCTTTTTCCCTCAGGACCTTTGCACCGTCTGCTGGGACACTTGAAAAGCCCCCGGCGGCTCCGTTAAAATAAAAAATACGCTGCAGTTAATAAGCAGTCCGCGATTAGTCTCCCGCGGTAAGCTTTCTTTCCACGTAACCCGGGGGAATCCACAAAAGGTCGTTATCTAATATCTGCTTGGGGTTAACCGGGGACTGCCCGATATTTACTTCCCAGTGCAGGTGGGGACCGGTGGCGTACCCGGTCATGCCCACGGTGCCCAGCAGCTGGCCTCTTTCAACAATCTCTCCTTCTTCGACTGCCAGTGAATCTAAATGCATATAACTGCTTGAAAGATCAAGGCCGTGGTCGATGATCACAGTTTTTCCGCCGGCCAGCAAAGAATCGGCCAGCCTGACAATGCCCCGGTTAGGGGCGATGATCGGGGTTCCTTCATCGGCGGCCAGGTCGATGCCGTCATGCCTCCGCGGGGGATTGCCGTCTATAATTCGGATTACCCCGAATTCGGAAGTGACCCTTCCTTCTTCAAGGGGGTTTATAAAGCGCTGGACCCAGAGTGGATATGCGACGGTTTCAGCCATTGCTTCCCGGATCATTTCCCGCTCCCTGGCCAGGCGTTCCGGATCCCAACCTTCGGTAATCCCGGCCGGCATGCTGAACCTTGATTCCTGGAATTCTTTCCCGCTGACTTCAACCACAGCTTCCAGGTTGTTTTTATTATCACGGGTTAAACTGTTTTCGACAGAAATTTTATAGCGTCCCGGTTCGGTATCGTAGCAGATCCCGATTACCGCAAAAAGCAGGTTCCCGGTGCGGTAAAAGTTTGAGATTTCTCCGCTAAAGTCAAAATCGAGTTCCGGTTCGAAACCGCTGCCTAGCGGACCGGCTTCTAAGACTAAAAAATCGCCCGGTTTAGGGGTTTTAGGGTGCAGAAAGATATGTTTTTCGATCCTGGTTTCCGGCCTGATCATATCAAAAGATCTTTCCACTGCCTGCTCGTCGCTTGTAAAAGGTCCGTGATCCGGTGTGGCGGGGTCTGCTGCCCCGGAAAGGAGCAGGTAAAGAGAAGCTGCCACCAGGAAGCATGCGGTGAGCAGAAAAAAGGTTCTTTGTTTTAAGATAAATTTCATTGTTTCTCACTCCGGCTTCTTTACATGCATACATATTATAACTTAATTTATGTTCAATAAAAAGCAGGATAGGGCCGGCCTGTGTAGAAAGAAAAATAATACCGGAATGATTTACCAGTTGGGGGTGCGCCGTTTGCTTGAAAACTTGAGGTTATTGTGGGAGACCGTCACCCAGGATCAGATTTATTGGCAAATTGGTGTCTCGATAGCCATTGTCTTATTTTTTTTATTGGTCAAAAATATTTTTACCCGCTTCATATTTGGCCTGATCATGAGGCTGACCCATAAAACTCCAACCGACCTGGACCGGGAAGTCCTGGAAGCTTTTGAGGGTCCGGTGAAAGGGTTGATTGTCCTGACCGGTTTCTACCTGGCCTTATTATACCTGCCGCTGCCCCCTGCCCTTACCGATACCGTTTCGGGCCTTTTCCGTTCGGGAATTATCGCCATGATCACCTGGGGGTTTTATAACCTGGTAGGCGGCAAGGCCTATAACGAGCTGGGCCAGAAATTAAGACTGGACCAGAGCCTGCTTATTTTCGGTTCGAAGGTGCTGCGCTTCATCATTATAGCTTTAGCCCTTAGTATCATCGCCCAGGAATGGGATTATGACGTGAGCGGCTTTATCGCCGGATTGGGCCTGGGTGGCCTGGCCGTGGCCCTGGCAGCGCAAGATGCTGTGGCCAATGTTTTTGGGGGGATAATTATTGTTTTGGATAAACCTTTCGGTGTCGGCGACTGGATTTTAACGCCCAGCGTTGAAGGCACGGTCGAAGAAATGTCATTCCGCAGCACTAAAGTGCGCACTTTTGCCAATGCCCTGGTTACGGTTCCCAACAAGGTCATAGCCAACGAGGCGGTAACCAACTGGACCAGGATGGAAAAAAGGCGGATCTTTTTCCGCCTTGGGGTTACCTACACCACCCCCCGGGAAAAGCTGCAAAACTGTGTAAACAAGATCAGGGATTTACTTGAAAGCCACCCTGAAGTTCATCCTGATTTAATCATGGTCCGCTTTGAGCAGTTTGCCGACAGCAGCCTCGATATCTTTATCTACTTTTTCACTAAAACCAAGGTCTGGGCCGACTTTTTAGCCATAAAAGAAGAAATCAATTTTAAGATAATGGAAATCTTAGAGGAAGAAGGAGTATCTGTGGCTTTTCCCAGCCGCAGT
>PUKR01000196.1 GCA_003552365.1 Syntrophomonadaceae bacterium | reverse complement strand
CCGCTTGAAAAATCATAAAGCGGCTGGTGGACATCGTTGCTGCCGAAGAACCAGTTAAAGGCCCATTCCATCGATTTTAACCAGTGATCTTCACCGGTAAGGGTAAATGCCTGGTAGCAGGCATCAACCAAAGCGGCGGCATCAACCGGCTGCTGGTCAAAGCGGGCTTTATCTTTGCCGCGCTGGTACCAACCGTTATTGCCGACCAGGGACAGGTGGCCGCCTTCCGGGTTGGTCTGGATCTTAAGCAGCCACTGCAAGCTTTTCAACCCGGCATCAAACATTTCCCGGTGATCCAAATAGCCGCCGGTAACAATGAGGGCCTGGGAAAAACGGGCATTGTCGTAAGCGACGATATCTTCACCCCAGTACCAGTCTTCGGCAGCGTTTTTTTCAAAAAGCTTCAGTAATTTTTCACCCAGCTCTTTCATAATCTGGCGGACCCGGGTATCGCCGCCAAAGCGGCGCAGGTAATAGTTAGCCCCCAGGGCGGAAAAGGCCCAGGCCCTCGGGGAAGTAAAAGAACGCGGTACATTGATGATTTCTTTAAAGAGGCGGTTGGCCAGGCCAAGGATCGCCCCGCTCGGGGGATGGGCAATGGTATAGCCGAGAGCCCAGAGGGCGCGTCCGTGGCTGTCCTCCGAACCGGCCGTCTCCAACCAGGTGCGGTCGTAACCCATGAAGTTACGCATCCTGCCGTGCGGCTCGTTAAAAGCATGGTAAAGGAAGCTCAGGTAAATATTAAGCAGGGGAATGATCGCTTCGTCCTTGAACAGGCGCCAGTGCATCACCGCGGCGATCAAAGCCCTGGCGTTATCATCGGTGCAGTATCCGTGGTGGCGGTCGGGAACACTATAGACAGCGTGCTGCAAAAGGCCGGTCGTATCGGTCATCGCCCGCAGGTGTTTCAAGTTCACTTCCGGCAAAATCGCCCTTTCGGTAACATCGGTGCTCTGCACAGTTTGGGCAAACATGTCGCTAAACTTGAAGCGGGCTTCTTCAAAGGCGTAAGCGTAGTTGCGGGCCACCTCTTTCCAGATCATCTGCCGTCCGTATTCGTAAGCGTTCTTGCGGATGCGGTTGCGTTTGGGCTCGTCGCCTAATAGCTTGTTGATCTCTTCAGCCATGGCCCTGCTGTCGCGGAAAGGCACCAGGCAGCCGCGGCCGTCCGCTAAAAGTTCTTCTGCGTAGATATAGGGGGTGGAAACAATCGCTTTGCCGCAGGCTAAGGCGTAGGCAAGGGTGCCGGAAGTGATCTGCTCCCGGCTTAAATAGGGGGTCACGTAAATATCGGTGGCGACCAAAAACTGGATCAAACGCTCCAGGGAAACAAACTGGTTGTAGAAGGTCACGTTTTGTTCCAGGTTTTTGTCGCGAACCATTTTTTCCAGGGTGTGCCGGTATTCCTCCCCGTGCAGGCGTTTAACCTCCGGGTGGGTAGCCCCCAGGATAATGTAAAGGGCGTCGGGGTGTTCTTTGACCACTTCTTCCATGGCCTCGACCGCATATTCCAGCCCCTTGCTGGGGCTTAGAAGACCGAAGGTAAGCAGGACTTTGCGCCCTTCGGCCTGGAACTGGTCCTTGTAGTAAGAAGAGTCAAGAAAAGGTACATCCGGGGCCCCGTGGGGTATCAGGTAAATTTTTTCTTCCGGAACCTTGTAGACCCGTCTTAAGATATCCACCGCCGCTTCGGCCATCACTACCACATAGACCGACTGTTCACAGATCCGGGTCAGGGTCTGCTTCTGACCGGCAGTCGGCTCTTCCAGGACGGTATGCAGGGTGGTCACGGCCGGTTTTTTCAAGTTGCCGAGCAGGTAGTTGAGGTAGCTGCCGTCTTCCCCGCCGAAAATACCGAATTCATGCTGGACGGAGACGGCTTCCGCGGGGGACAGGTTGATAAAGTCAGCCGCTCTCTGGTAATCATTAGGCTGCTGGTCGCGGACATGAAAGGCAACTTCCCGGCCATAGTTATAGCTTTCATTGGCCCGGTTCAGGGCGACAACTTCAAAGCTGCTCTTTCCTCCCGTAGAGGGATTGCCGTTACTGTATACATGTTTCATGCTGTTTAAAACGTCCTGGCAAAATGTGGCAATTCCACACTTGCGGGGCGGATACGTGGAAACAAAAGATACTTTCACCGGATGGTGCTCATTACCGCCATACATGATGCTCACCTCTTTTATATAATCGGCCGCTATTTTAAGCAAGCCTGAATTCAAGAGTATATAATAAGCAAAGCAAAAGGCTCCCGGTTTGTATAAGCCGGTTAAATGTGGAGTGATCTCTATTATAAGGCAAACCCGAACGCGGGGCCAGGATAAAATAGACGCCGGGGCGCCCGTTACAATATAGAAGTTTAGCTCTTACCGGCAACTTTCCGGTAAACCTCCAGATAGCGTTCCACCATCAACTCGGTGGTAAAATTCTCTTCCACGTGGCGGCGGCAGGCCCGGCGAGACAGGGTCTGCAGGCGACCGGTCGCATCCAGGGCCTGGTCGAGGTCTTCAACCAGGAAACCGGTTTCGTTGTCTTTGATCAGTTCCGGCATAGAGCCGCGGTTAAAGGCAACTACCGGGGTGCCGCAGGCCATTGATTCGGCAACGCTTAACCCGAAAGGTTCGTCAAAATTAATCAGGTGCAGTAACCCCCGGGCTTTGCCAAGCACTTCAGCCTTGTTATCCGGCCCCACCGGCCCGATATAACTTACCTGCTCCCCGTCTAAATAGGGAGCCACGTAGCGTTCGTAATAATCCTGGTCCTGGATAATCCCGGCGATAACCAGCGGCATCCCTGCCTGTTTGGCCAGGCGGATCGATTCATAGGCTCCCTTGTCGTGATGAATCCGCCCGAAAAAGAGCAGGTAGTCTTCTGCTTCTTCCCGGTAGGGATAGTTTTCGACCGGGATCCCGTGGTGGATGGTGGCCGTGTAATCAAGTTCGCTGCTTTTGTCTGCTTCGCTGATGGCCACGTAGTGGACATGATTATTGTATTTTTGGTAGACCGGCAGAATTTTTTGCGACGAAAAACCGTGAATGGTGGTAAGCAGCGGCGTATCAACCAGTTTGCTGTAGCTGAGCGGCAGGAAATCAAAGTTGTTATGGATCAAATCGTACTTGCCGGCTTCTTCAAAAACAGTCGAAATGTGCAGGCATTCCCAGACTTTAGGGTCAAGGCCGGTATCTTCGGACCAGGGGCGCGGCGCCACCGCCCGCAAGTTTCCTGCAGTCTTTGAATCGGCTGTGGCATAAAGAGTTACATCTATCCCCCGTTTTACCAGCCCCTCGGTAAGCATGCTGACGACCCACTCCCAGGGACCGTAATGGCGGGGCGGGGTGCGCCAGGATATGGGGGCAAGCATGGCGATTTTCATCTTAAAGCCAGAACCCCTCCTCGGAACAATTACAACTTAACAGGTGCTCGAGCAAGTCCTGCATCTTGGCGGTTGCCAGGCAAACACAGGTGTCGGCAGCTCCGTAGTACATGTGCAGCTCGTCGGTTTCGGGGTCGTAGACCGTGCCGGTGGGGAAGGTAACCCCGGGCACATCGCCGACCCGTTCGTAGTCTTCATGGGGACCAAAACCCCACTGGTCACAGCGGTTCCTGATCCGGCGGGGGTCATCTAAATCGAGCAGGGCCAGTCCGACCCGGTACAGGCTGCCGGAAACTGTGTTGCGGACCCCGTGGTATATGATCAACCAGCCTTCTTCGGTTTCAATCGGCGGCGGGCCCAATCCGACCCGGGTGCTGTCCCACCAGCCGGGACGAACCGGGAGCAGGATCTGGTGTTCGCCCCAGTGGACCAGGTCCGGCGAGTAGGCAATCCAGATATGGGCTTCCCCGCGGATAATGGGACGGTGGATCATCACGTACTTGCCGTCAATCAAGCGCGGAAACAGTGAAGCGTCTTTGTCTTCCGGGGGCAGCATCGCTCCCCGGCGGTCGAACCTGTGCAGGTCTTCGGAAAGGGCCAGGGAAACTACCGGGCCGTCCTTGGAAAAAGATACGTAGGTAACGGCATATCTTTTTACATCCTCCAGCCAGACAATCCGGGGGTCTTCAATGCCCCAGTGCTCTTCATTGAAGTTCCGGTCCGGGAGCAGGGTTGGTTTTTCGTCGATCTGCCAGTTTGTTTTGCCGTCGCTGCTGCGGGCAAAAGTGAGGTGGGAAAAACCGCGCATATCTTCAACCCGCACCAATAGAAGGGTATCACCGTTATGGCGGACCGTTCCCGGGTTGAAAGTGGCATTGGCCGGGTAGGGCCAGCGGTCGGGAACCAAGATCGGGTTCCCCTTGTAGCGTTCGAACATGTTGTTCGGACGATGATG
>PUKR01000266.1 GCA_003552365.1 Syntrophomonadaceae bacterium | reverse complement strand
CGGCCCATTGCCGTCATACAGCGATCAATTAATCCAAGCAGGCTTCCTTCTTTGCTGCTTTCGCGAATGGACAGGGTCAGTTCCAGGTTGCGGCTGGTAATGCTGTCGATAATCATGTTCCGGTTGGAAAAGTATAACCCCAGGCGGTGAAACTGTTTTTCACCTTCCGGGAGCTGTTGTAAAAGCTGCAGGTATACCAGGGCAGCACCCCCGGCTGCCGCCGCCTGGGGATAGCGGTCCAGGTCAAGATCCTCCCAGGTATTTTCCTCCCAGTGTTTTGCGAGCAGCTGCCTGGTTTCTTCCAAATCAGGCACGTAGGGCAGGCTTTCGATCAACCCGTTATTTTTTATTTCCAGTTGTTTTTTACAATCCTCTTCTACCGTTTCCGGGTAGCACAACAGTTCAGAGGGTTGAAGGCGATAAAGTTCATCGGTTATAATTTCCCAGGCGCCTTCACCTTTTTGCTCGGTAACCTGGAAATCACCGGTGGATATATCCACGGCGGCCAGGCCGTAATGATTGGTGTTGCCCCTGACCAGGGTCACCAGGTAATTATTGCGGCTTTCTTCAAGCATTTCCGGGTCAGTGATTGTGCCCGGGGTAAGCACACCGGTAATTTCTCTTTTTACCAGGCCCCTGGCCTGGGCCGCGTCTTCGGTTTGTTCGCAGACCACAACCTTGTAACCCTTGCTTAATAGTTTATTTAAATAGGTTTCAGCCGAATGCATCGGAATGCCGGCCAGGGGTATCGGATCTTCGCTGCCGGCATCCCTGGAAGTAAGGGCAATTTCCATTTCCCTGGCTGCCACCTGGGCATCTTCGAAAAATAATTCGTAGAAATCACCCACCTGGAACATCAAAAGCTTATCGGGGTGCTGCTCTTTAATGGCCTGGTACTGCTTCATCATCGGGCTGGTCCGGTTCAATCCACCACCTCTTTCAACTCAGCAAAAAGGTTCCAGGTACGGGCTTCCGTAATTTCTACTAGAGCCAGCTTACCGGTTAACTCAGAAGGACCCTTGAAGTGTACCAGTTTGTTGGTCCGCAAGCGGCCGGTTTGCATCCCGGGATCGCTTTTGCTGGGTCCTTCAACCATAACTTCCATGATTTTTCCCACCAACCGCTCATTTTCTTCTTTACTGATACGCTGCTGAACTTTATTCAGCTGCTGCAGCCTTTTTTCTTTTTCGTTATAACTGATGTTATCTTCCATGCGGGAGGCCCTGGTCCCCTTGCGGGGAGAATAGATAAAGGCAAAAGCACTGTCAAAACGAACATTTTTGATCAGGTCCAGGGTATCGGCAAAATCCTCGCCGGTTTCTCCGGGAAAGCCGACTATGATGTCAGAGGTGATCGAGACCCCGGGGATAGCGCTTTTGATCTCTTTCACCAGTTCCAGGTATTGCTCGCGGGTGTAACGGCGGTTCATTTTTTCCAGGATCCGGTTGCTGCCTGCCTGCACCGGAAGGTGGAAATGTTCGCAGACTTTTTCCTCCTGCCTTACCGCTTCAATTAATTCCGGCGACAGGTCCTTTGGATGCGAAGTCATAAAGCGGATCCGGGTCAAACCTTCAACCCGGCCGATATCACCAAGCAATTTGGCAAAAGTAAGATCTGCTTCCAGGTCCTGCCCGTAGGAATTGACGTTTTGCCCCAAAAGGGTAATTTCCCGGTAATTCCGGCCGGCTAAAGAGCGGACCTCCGAGATAATATCTTCAGGCCGGCGGCTTCTTTCCCTGCCGCGTACATAGGGAACCAAACAGTAAGCGCAGAAATTATTGCAGCCGTAAATAATCGGCACCCAGGCATGAAATGAACTGAACGGTTTGGATGGAAGTTCCTCCCGTCCGCTGTAGTCTTCAGTTATATCGATTATCGTTTCTTTATTTTTACGGGCCTGGTCAATTAAGTATGGCAGGCGGGGCAGGGCATGGGTGCCAAAAACCAGGTCGACCTGTTTAAAACGGTTTTTGATATACAAAGCAACTTCTTCCTGCTGGGTCATACAGCCGCCGACTGCTAGAATCAGTTCTTTTTTTTGGTCTTTTAAGGAATGATATTTGCCGAGCATGGAGGCTACCTTGTCCTCCGGTTTCTTGCGAACGGCACAGGTATTTATAATAATCAAGTCTGCTTCCTCCGGGAGGTCAGTTGGACAATAACCCAGGTTTTCAAGCATGGCGGACATTACTTCCGAGTCATGTTCGTTCATTTGACAGCCCAGGGTGGTAATCATGTATCTTTTCCCTTCGCCGAAGCAGGTTATTTGCTCAGAAATTTCCCGGGTTTGCGATTGCAAAATAATTTCTCCCCTTTCTTACTTCCCTACATTATATCAAAAAAACACCCGTTTAAAGAGGTGTTGGTTATATAAGAAACCTTAACCATTTATATTTTCTCCGCGGTGCTGCATTTTGAATTGACGGCGGCTCCCTGCGGGCAATGGTGGCGACTTTAGCTGATTTAACTAATTTCAGGCCCTTTAAGCCAATCAAAGAAAATGTTCCATACCTCCGCGATTTTATCGGTAAAACGGTGGTCTGCCCCTTCTATGATTGCCAGTTGTTTTGGACGGCCGGCTGCCTGATAGAGCAAATGCGCATCTTCAACCGGAACAGATTGGTCGTTTGAGCCGTGGATAATTAAAAATCTGCGCGGTGATATCCCGGAAGCACACTTAATCAAATCATGATTTTCCAGGTCACTGAAGAATCCGGTTTTTAAATATATAGTCTCTCCTTCGCCCTCAATTGCTACCAGGTCATCTGCGGGAGGTTCAATGTTATGGTTAATGAAGCTTTTAAACAGTTTTTCCGGGCGGGCCACAGCCGCCCAGGTGCACAAGGCTTTTATGCTTTGATCGTTAGCGCTGTAAGCAAGGGCAGTGCTGCCTCCAAAACTGCGGCCGGTCAGTATGATTTCTTTAAAGCCGTTATTTTGGCACCAGTTTACCACACAACCCAGATCATTTACCTGCCCTGTTAGGGATATGTCTTCAAAAGACCCCTCGCTTTCGCCGCAGCCGCTGAAATCGAAGAGGAGGGTACTTAATCCAAAGCGCGAGAGCTGTTCGCCCATGTCCAGGGCCCTCCCCCCTCCTTCTTTTGAACCGGTAAACCCGTGGCACACGATTACGATCCGGCTGCTTACTTCACATAGAAGGGCCGAAAGGCCGAGATCTCGGTCATTGATTATATTAAGCTTTTGCCACTTTTCATCTGCCAATTACTCCACTGCTTCCCTTCATTTTACCCAATCCGACCAGGCATTGTGAAATTATTTATTTCAGGCAAATTAGGCTGCAGCCTAAAGGTTTTGGGCCAGTTTAACCCTGTTTCGGCCTTCATTCTTTGCATGGTAAAGGGCATCATCCGCTCTTCTCATCAGGGTTTCAATATCTTCACCTTTTTCCATGGAGGCAACTCCAAAACTGGCCGTAATCTTTAAATCATTTTTGCCGATCGTGTGTGCCTCTACCTTGCGGCGGATCCTTTCAGCATGGCATAAACTGTCTTCTGCCGCAGCATGCATCAACAGTATGATAAATTCTTCGCCCCCGAAGCGGGCAGCCATATCTTCACCGCGGCAGTTATAGACAAGCAAAGAAGCAAACTCCCTTAAAACCCGGTCTCCGAAGAAGTGTCCAAAGCGGTCGTTGATTGTTTTGAAATGGTCTATATCGGCCATTACAATAGAAATTGGTATATTGTGCCGGTTAGCATAGGCATGGATTTTTTGAAAATATTCCAGGAAATAACGGCGATTGGCAATGCCGGTCAAATCGTCTGTACGTAAGAGGTTGTTTACTTCCGCATTAAGTTTTTCCAGCTCTATATTTTTCTTATTCAGCTCTCTGGTCATGTTAGCCAGTTCGTTATTCATTTTAGAGATTTCATGAATAATCTGGTCGTCTGCAATCCAGGATCTTTCACCTAGTAACAGGTAGCCCTTATTTAAATTGTACAGGCTCCCGAACATATTAACCTGGTTTCCCGGACCGGAGATAAGAGTATAGTTAAGGTTTTGGTAGTTGTTTTTAGGCGGTTTGTTAACCAGGTCGTGGTTTTCGGGTAGTAAAAAATCGCGAATGTTTTGATCAACCGGTATGCTTCCTGTTCCGATTAGTTTTAAAAAAAAGCGGTTGCAATCTTTAATCAGCATACCGTCATCGAGAACAACCACGCAAATATTTTCTGACCGGTCAAGGTATTCAACCAGCGCTCCCAGGTTGTCGTTAAAATGAGATTGCTTAAGCATTATCAGCCCACCATTCATTTGCTACCGCTACAGCCTCTTTTGCCGAGGCCCCATAACCTTCTGCCCCTAACTTTTCTATTAGTTGTGGGTTATCCAGGAAGCAATAACCCCCGAGCATTATTTTTGTAT
>PUKR01000255.1 GCA_003552365.1 Syntrophomonadaceae bacterium | reverse complement strand
CTGTAGTTTGGATGCAGTATGCAATACGCAATAATTAATTGCAAAATGCAATTAAATGCAGTATAATGTGAGCACGTTAGTTGATAAAGGAGGCGCAGGCTTAGTTATGGCTAAAGCAATTAGGATTTCAGATACTTTGGCTGATGAAGCAAAAAAATTCAGCAGGGTCGAGCATCGTTCCGTGGCAGGTCAAATTGAATACTGGGCGGTAATTGGCAAGCATGCTGAAGAGAACCCGGATTTGACCTATGATCTGATAAAAGAACTGCTAATAGGTCTTGAGGAACTGGACCGGGATGAAAAATCTGAGTACAAATTTGGGTAAAGGCAGATGAAAATATATCAATCGCGATTATTTGAGAAAAAGGTCAATAAATTTAATTCCCAGCAGAAAATAGCCCTTGATGATATTATTAAAATAATCTTTAGTAACCCCTCTGGCGGCCAGGAGAAGAAAGGTGACTTGCAGGGAGTTTTTGTTTATAATTTCAAGCTACAGGATCAAATGTATTTGTTGGCTTACCGATTGCCGAATCCTGAAACATTGGAACTGATTACGATTGGTCCACATGAAAATTACTACCGGGATTTAAAAAACTATCTCAGAAACAGGGCATAATTTTCAACCATTTTTATCCCGGATGATAACCGGCAACAGTTTAAAGATGGAACGGGGGAGGGTGTATTTGCTGTAAGCAAAGCAAAAAAATGACCCCGCCCGTTTTCATGCCGGATTATTCTTAAGTGTGCCAGGTCACGAATTCTCCCGGTTTTTTCTTTAAACTGCGGTAAGTGTTTACGATAGCATCAGGGTCCGGGTAGCCCATAGAAATACCGACCAGTAACTTTTTATCAGAATTCAGGTTAAGAAACTCCTTGGTTTCTTTAGCGTAGTCGGTAGCAGAAGCCTGGACTACACTGCCGATTCCTCTGGCATGGGCTGCCAAAAGCAGGGTCTGGGTAAAAAGACCCATATCAAAGATGGACCATTCCCCAAGCGAACCATCCATGTAGAGAAAAACAGCGCAGGGAGCGCCGTAAAACTCGAAATTCATCAGGCGTAGTTTTTCCCTGCTTTCCTTATCTCCCCTTTCGATTCCAAGGGTGTTGAGCCTGCGGGCTCCGTGTTCATGCCTGCGCTTATCCAGTTCTTCAGGCCAGCTTGCAGGCGCCGGGATATCGGGGCTGGTAGGAGCATTACTTTTTGCCAGTTCCAGGAGCTTTTGTGACAGCTGATCTTTCGTTTGACCTGTAACCACGGCCACTTCCCAGGGCTGGGTACTCATGTAGGTGGGGCTTTTACCTGCTGCTTCAATAACTTCTTGCAATATTTCATCCGGGATGGGGTCAGGTTTGAATGCGCGGTAACTCTGCCTGCTTTTGATATTTTCTAAGGCTTCCATAGAAAATCCCTCCAAAATGGTTTTAAGTTAATATTCAATGCTCCTTAGAAAATACCTGCTTATATATCGGCATGCTTTCAATTTTATTTACCGCCATATTTTTCGTCCAGCTTTTTCTTGAGCACCTTTTCAATTTTTTGCGTGTCCTTGATTCGCATTTGTTTTGTATGGGCTACTTCGATCCCTTTGATTAAAGAGAAGGCCATTAAGGTGAGGATAATGGCCAGGGGCAGGCCGGCGCTGGTCACTGCCGATCTCAATACCTCGAGCGCCCTGTCTCCTCCGATAAGAAGCAGGGTGGCGGCGAGCAAGCCTTCCATAATGGCCCAGAAGACCCGCTGGACAACCGGGGATTCCCTTGTTCCCCCGGAAGCGATTTTGTCGACCACCAGGGAGCCGGAGTCTGAAGAGGTGATGAAATAAATGATCACCAGGGCCGTAGCCACTATGTAGATAATTACCCGGAAAATATCCGCTGCAGCAGGGATGTTTAGTAAAGTAATCAATTCAAAAAGGGCTACCGGCAGGTTGTCCTGCACCACTGCAAAAAGGGCGCCGTCAGAAGCCTGGTCGATATTGATTGCTGTTCCGCCAAAAACGGTTAACCAGAAAAAGGAAAGCAGGGAGGGGACCAGCAGGACCCCGATAATTAATTCTCTTACCGTCCGCCCGACCGAGATCCTGGCAATAAACATTCCCACAAAAGGACACCAGGCTATCCACCAGGCCAGGAAAGGAATGCTCCAGGTGGCCTGCCAGGTATTGCCTTCAACATGGAGGAAGGAAGCACTTTCGATCAGGCCGCCGAAGTAAAGGCCAAGGGAGTTGGAGAATAAGCGAAGGATGTAGCCGCTTGGCCCAAGGATAAATACAGCCATCATAAAAAGAAAAGCCAGGTACATATTTATGATGGCCAGGTTTTTAATGCCTTTGTGGATGCCAAGCAAGATAGAGATAATCGCTACCAGGGTGATGAGGGCAATCAGGACGACCTGGATGGTTACGTTGATGCCGATGCCCAGCAGGTAGTCCAGCCCGCTGTTAATTTGCTGCACTCCGAGCCCGAGGGAGGCGGCCAGCCCGAATAGGACTGATAAGACAGCAAAAGTGTCGATAATGTCACCCACAACCCCGTATATCTTATCTTTAAATAAAAAGTAAAATACCGAGCGCAGTGAAAGGGGCATATTGCGGTTGTAAGCAAAAAAGGCCAGGGCCAGGGCCATTAAAGCGTATATCCCCCAGGGATGCAGTCCCCAGTGATAGAAGGTAGTGGCCATGGCTGTAAAGGAAGCATCGGAATGGCCGTAAATGGGTGGTTCATTTACAAAGTGGGTCAGGGGCTCTCCTACCGCCCAGAACATCAGGCCGATACCCATGCCTGCCGAAATCAGCATGGAATACCAGGCGAAGTTGCCGAATTCCTTTTCGCAGTTTACGCCGCCGATCCTTACGTTGCCCAGTTTGGAAAAGGCCAGGTAAATGCAGATGATAACGATAAAATTGCTGGAAATGATAAATACCCAGTCAAGTTGAGTGGCAATCAGATCCTGGATATAGATAGAAAATTGATAAGCCTGATCTAAATTAAGCAGGGCATAGAGGCAAACCAATAAGATGAAAGCGCCGCTGGCGAAAGAAACGATCGGGTTTAAGTCCAGGCCAAATTT
Source organism: Syntrophomonadaceae bacterium (assembly GCA_003552365.1). Lineage (GTDB taxonomy): Bacteria > Bacillota > Dethiobacteria > DTU022 > DTU022 > B1SED10-74M. The sequence goes on along the minus strand of PUKR01000255.1, from coordinate 1,354 downwards.
ATTGAAATTCCGTTTTTCTATCTTATCACTTAGTTCTTGCTTGCAGCTATTATCCAATTAAAAGTTCCTCCTTATCTGACCTGCATTAATCCAAACAATTATTTGTTTTGTTAGCTCACGAAATAACACGGAAACTTTAATATGCTCAAGGTTCCGTGCTTTTTCTACTCTACATGAGATTTTTTGATCCGTCAATGAGGGGAAAAATCATAAAGGGAAATAGAAAAACATTGCAGATACTATTTTTTGCTAGTTATCAAGTTCCTTAAGCAATAGACTCATTACCTTAACCGGATCTTCCTTGATCACAATTTTTGCTTGCCCGTCATAATATGTTGGGTTGTTACTGACTATAACCAGGTTGCGACATTCAGAGGGGAGCTGATTATCAGGTGAAGTCCGCATGCTTGAGCCGATGATTATAAATAAGTCTGCTTTTTCCGCCTCTTCTTGCGCATGGTAATAAGCAGGCGGCACAGGATCGCCGGCCAGGACCAGGTCAGGTTCAAGCGGCTCTCCGCAGTGGGGACAAAGCGGCGGTGATGAACTATCCTCCAACTCGGCTGTGATTTTTTCAGCTGTCGCGGTATGCTCACACTGCTTACAGCTGGCGCTTCTAAGAGTGCCACGTATTTCCAGGACATTTTTTGAACCGGCTTGCTGGTGCAACCCGTCTACATTCTGGGTAATTACAGCTTTTATTAATCCCCTTTTTTCCAGCTCAGCCAAAGCCAGGTGGGCTTTACCAGGTTCAGCTTCAGCCATTATGCTAAATAGTACTGCACTCTCTTTATTAAAAAAGCTCCGGTCATCTTTATAGCTATGGATGGTAAAATCATCGGGGTTTAGCATGGTCCAGAGATGATTATTTAAATTTTCCTCTACGGGGTTGCTGCTGCCGGCATTTATACCGGGGCCGGTAAGAACAACCGGATACTCGCTGTTTTTTAATAACTCGGCGAATTGTTTAATTTGTTCATCTAACGAATTCATTAAAACAACTCCAATCAAAAAATTTGTTGAACTGGGCCCTGGTGCTACGGGTGATTAACCCGTCTTAGAAATTAGCCTGCCCCCAAGAACCTGCTCGGTTTTTGGGGGTACAGGCTAGTGTTGAGGCCTTCATAATATATAGCGGTTTCTTGACTACGTAAATGACACCAGGGTTATTCCTCACGTTTGGCCGGTATTAAGAGCCCGGCACCGGCTACAATAGATAACAACCCTATCGCAACAGGAGTAGCAACTCCTCCGGTAGGCGGCAGTGCCTCAACATCATCTACGTCTACCTTTCCTTCAAGCGCGGCCAGTTTTGCGGCTTTTGGACAGATATCATACTCGGTGATTCCATACT
>PUKR01000080.1 GCA_003552365.1 Syntrophomonadaceae bacterium | reverse complement strand
GAAGCCCTGCAGATCGCTTATCGCCTGATTGAAGAGGTGAAACAATGATCATCAGGAAAGTTTGCCCCGCTCCCTTTGGGGCCTTGAAAAACAGGCAATTCACTTTCGAAAAAGGCTTAAATGTCCTTCTCGGCCCTAACGAGGCTGGTAAAAGTACTTTGATTAATGCTATTTTTGCCGCCCTGTTTATCCCTTCCAATGTAAAAAAATCCAGCGATGATTGGAAACGCATGGTGCAAAAATTTTTGCCCTACCCCGATGGCGATACCGCCAGGGTGGAAGTGGAATTTGAAGACGAAAGCGCAGGTGTTTTGCTCTATTCCACCTCCTGGGGCGGGAGTAAAAATGCGCGCCTGGTAACTGCGGGGGGAAGTGAGATAAACGATCCGGAGGAAGCCCGGGTATGGTTGCAAAATAGTTTAAGGTACGGGCGGGGAACTTATCAAACTATCCTTTTTGCCCGGCAGGAAGAAATGAACCGCACCTTTGAACGGTTAAACGAAAATGCGGAAGCTAAAGCATCGCTTTCCGACCTGCTCCGTTCAGCACTTTTTGAAGCAGGTGGGGTTTCCCTGGAAAAATTGGAAAAGTTACTGGCCGAGGAATACAAGAGGCTTCTTCAGAACTGGGACCTGGATTTGGCAGGGCCGCGGGGAGGACGTGACATAAACAATCCCCATAAAAAACAGGTCGGTGAGGTTTTAAAAGCTTATTACCAAAAAGAACAGCTGCGCCGTAAGCTTAAAGAGGTCCAGACTCTTGAGGAACAGGTTAAAGCGCTTAATGACCGGTTATCTGGGGCCAACAAAAAAAATGAACAGGTAACCATGCAGTTAAGGGAGATGGAGAAACTAGAAAATGACATGCGGCAGCGAAGCCAGTTAAAGCCGGACCTTGATTCAACCGTGGATAAAGAAAAGAGCTTGAAAAAAATAATGGCGGAGTGGCCCAGGGTGGAAGAGCGGGTGCAGGGTTTGGGAAAAGAGCTTGTCAGCCGGGAAAAAAGAATAGAACAGCTTCAAGAAGAGCTGCGGGAGGCAAAAGAGGTCTTAAACTCCCGGGAGCTTAGAGAGCTGCTTCAACGTGCCGGGCCCCTGGTGGAAGAAATTAAAAGGCAGGAACAAAATCTTTTACAAATGCCTCATTTGGCTGAAGATGACTTGCACTACCTTGAGAGTAAAAAGGAAGAACACGAGAGGCAAAAAGCGGTGGCCGAGGCGATGAAGCTAAAAGCTTCCGTTCATGCGAAAAAACCACTTGAATTAACGGTAACCTCGGGCATTGAAGATACCCGAAAAGTGGTGGTTGAAGATGAAGAATTGATTGAAGGAGAGGGCCGGCTGCTGCTTGAAAGTGCCGATTGGAAAATCAACATCCAGTCCGGAGAACAGGATGTTGAAAAATTGATCAAACAGGCTGAGGAAGCGAAACAAGATTACCGGGCCAAACTCGATCAGTTTGCTTTAAACGAACTTGAACAGGTTCGCTCCCTGGTGAATAAGCGCAAAGAATTGAAAAGTGCGCTTGATAAGAACCGGTTCAAACTGCAAGAAATGCTTGCGGGGCTATCGTTTGAAGAGCTGGAGCAAAAAGTGTCCGCATTAAGTCCCGAAAAGTCTGTTCGCGATCCGGAACAAATCACGGCAGACCTGGAAGAGAATAAAGTAAGCCTGCAGACCTTGAAGTACGAACTGGCACAAGAGGAAAAAAGGCTTAAAGAATGGCAGGAAGAATATAAGAGTGTTGACGACGTCATGGAGGAAACGGTGGCTTTAAGGCAGAAGGTTAAAGATCTGGAGGAAAAGTTAAATAAGTTGGCCCCGCTGCCCCGGGAATATGATTCAATAGAACAATTCTTTGCGCACTTAAAAGAATTGCGCAGTGAGAATGAAGCAACGAAGCAGCAGATAGAAAGCCTTAAAACAGAATTAATTACCATCAAGGGGGAAATGCCTGATGAGTCAACTGAAGAAGTGGAAGAAGCCCTTGTGGAAGCGGAAAATAAATTCAACCGGCTAAATAAAAAAGGCCGGGCGGTTAACTTGATCTGGGAAGAATTTCAAGCCCTTAAAGAAGAACTTGATGCCCGTACCTATGACCCCCTGGCCGAATCATTTGCTCGCTATTTAAGCTCTTGTACCGGGAATAATTATAATCTGGCTGAACTGGACGGGCCTGTTCCCGATCGAATTGTTGCTGCAAATAATCAACAAGAAGCTCTGCCCGTGCACCTGCTTTCAGCTGGAACTACCAGCGGTGCCGCCCTGGCCCTGAGGCTGGCCATGGCTGAATACTTGTTGCAGGGGTTGGACGGTTTCCTGGTCATGGATGATCCCCTGGTCAACCTTGATCCGGAAAGACGCCGGTCAGCAGCCGGGGCTATCAGGCAATTTGCTGAAAAAAAGCAGATGATCGTGGCTACCTGTGACCCCGATACTGCAGCATTACTGGACGGGCATATAATAAAAATATAAAGTTGCTGTGCGGCACAGCTGATCAAGCACTACGATTTTAGGAGCGGGAGGTTTAATAAAAAATGAACGAGGAGCAGGCGACGGACAGGGAAAAGCTGAACCAGCTTAGCGCCTGGATGGGGTTTGTTGGGATTATCACCATTATCGGGGGTATACTTACTGCTTTAGCGGGGTTGTTTGTTTTTGTAGTGGGAGCAATCCCGGGTATAGTGACGGTTGTTTTAGGGGTAAAGCTCAGGAATGCCAAAAAATATGTCGATGCTATTATCGCCGAAGAGGATCTGGAATCTAAATCAGGTAATTTTAACATGTTTGTTTCCAGCCTCAACACTTATTTCAAAATACAGGGCATCCTGATTATAATCAGCCTGGTGATGGCTGTTGTAGCGGTAATTCTTGGAGTGTTTGCCGGAATGTTCTATATGTATACCGGAACAGTACATATTTAAATAACTGGTTGGGAGGCATGATGATGTGGTTTAAAAACGGTGATAAAGGGCGAACCTTTATTGGCAGGGTTCCATTTCGGGGTGATTTGCTGGAAAGTGTCCAGGAATTCGCGGCTAAAGAAAAGATCAATTGTGCTAAGGTCGAAGTAATCGGAGCAGTGGAAAAAGCGGTAACTGGCTATTATAATCAAGATAAGAGGGTTTACGAAGACCACCAATTCAATGAACATCTTGAAATTATAAGCTGCCTGGGCAACTTAAGCCTCCGTGACGGTAAGCCGGCTGCCCATCTTCATATTGCTCTTAGCGATAGTGAAGGCAGGATGAAAGGTGGACATCTGCAAAAAGGTACCGTGGTATTTGCCGGGGAATTTGTTATTGAAGAAATTGTCGGTCCCGAATTGCACCGTGAGCACGACCCGGATACAGACCTGCCCCTTTGGAAAAAAGACAGCTAAAGGTTGCCGGGCTGTAAATTGAGGCTGGAGGTGAGCTGTAACCAAAAATTAAATTTTAACTGTTGCCAGGTTTATTACCCGAAGTGTTTTAGTCCGCAGGTCCGACTGGTTAAATTATCAAACCGGGGAGGTTTAAAATGTTTAGGACTCTGGAGCAGGGCGAGTTTGAACAGGTGGTATACGGGTATGATAAGTTTTCAGGCCTGAAGGCGATTATTGCTTTACATAACACAGCCCTGGGCCCTGGATTTGGCGGCACCCGCATGATGGAGTATGAAAGTGATGAGGATGCCCTGAAAGATGTACTCAGGTTGTCCCGGGCAATGACCTACAAAAATGCTGCAGCGGGAATTGATTTTGGAGGCGGCAAGGCGGTAATTATCGGTGATTCCAGGCGGGATAAAAACGAAGATATTTTAAGGGCTTTTGGAAAATTAATTGCCACATTAAACGGACGTTATATTACAGGGGTCGATATCGGGACAGTTGAAGAAGATATGGTGGTTATCTCCAAAGAAACGGATTGTTGTGTGGCCCTTCCGGAATCTTATGGAGGGGTGGGAAGCACATCAGCAGTTACTGCTTTCGGTTTATTTTACGGGATGAAAGCGGCGGCCGGGCATGTTTTAGGCGAACAGTCGTTGAAAAATAAGGCAATAGCTGTACAGGGACTGGGCAATGTTGGGCTGGCCCTGGTCCGCTACCTGCACGAGGAAGGGGCGAAAATATATGCCGCCGATATAAGTGAGGATTGTATTAACAGGGCTTTAAAAGAGGTGCCCCTTGAAATCGTTCCACCGGATCAGATTTACGATCTCCAGGTGGATATTTTTTCGCCCTGTGCTCTAGGCAATGTGCTTAATGATCAGACTATTCCCAGGTTGAAATGTAAGCTGGTTGCGGGTGGAGCCAACAACCAGCTCGATGATGATGAAAAACACTGGAACATGCTTAATGAAAGAGGAATTGCCTACGGGGTGGACTATATTTTAAACGCCGGCGGGGTTATCGCCAACTCCCACCAGTTTATCGGCTATATCAAGGAAAGGGCTTATAAAGAAGTACATACCAATATCACAAATAACAT
>PUKR01000170.1 GCA_003552365.1 Syntrophomonadaceae bacterium | reverse complement strand
TTGAGTAAAGAAATGAACATACCTGAAAACAGGGTGGCCCAGACAGCAACCTTACTTGACGAGGGCAACACGGTGCCGTTCATTTCACGCTACCGTAAAGAAATGACCGGCGGATTAACCGATGAGGATGTCCGCCTGCTGCAGGAAAAACTGAAACAGTATCGCAACCTGGAAGAAAGGCGTGCAGAAGTCCTGCGCCTGATCGAGGCTCAGGGGGCGCTTACCGGGGAACTACAAAAGCAGTTGGAAAAGGCAGCTACCGTTACAGAGATAGACGACCTTTACCGTCCCTTCAGACCCAAGAAAAAAACCAGGGCTTCGGTGGCCAAAGAAAAAGGTCTTCAACCGCTGGCCCGGGCCATAATGGAAGGGGTGGTGAGCCCTTCACAAGAAGCGCATAGCTATCTCGATCCGGAAAAAGATCTCTATAACGTTGAACAAGTTTTACAGGGGGCGTCCGACATAATCGCTGAAGCAGTTTCAGATGATGCTTCTGTGCGTAAAAACCTGCGTAATTTTTACCGGCAAAAGGGGTCGGTGGAGATCCATAAAAAAGCAGGCTCCGAGGTAAATACTTACGATGATTACGACGGTTACAGTGAACCACTGGCCAAGATCAAACAGCACCGGGTCCTGGCCGTTAATCGCGGAGTTAAAGAAAAGGTGCTTGATTTAAGCATTGTGGTGCCGGAACAAGCAGTTCTCGACCTGATTGCCGGAAAATATATCACCTCGGAACAGAATGAAGCCTGCAGCAAACTGGTAAAGGAAGCTCTCACAGACGGTTACAGGAGATTGATCCACGGTTCCCTGGAAAGAGAAATTTGGCAGGATCTGCTGGAAAAAGCAGTTGAGGGAGCCCTGGTGGTGTTCAAAGAAAACTTGAAAAAAAGGCTCCTTGTCCCCCCCGTTCGGCATTGCCGCGTTTTGGGATGGGACCCGGGGTATCGCACCGGGTGTAAGCTGGCCTGCGTGTCAGAAACCGGAGAGCTTTTGGAAACTGCGGCAGTTTTTCCCACCGCGCCCCGCAATGATCTTAAAGGTGCGGCCAAAACAGTGCTTCAGTTAATGGACAAATACGAAATTGATTGCATTGCTATCGGCAATGGCACTGCTTCCCGGGAAAGTGAGGTTTTCATCGCCGATCTGATCAAGGAAAACCAGCTGAAGGTTTCATACACGATTGTCAACGAAGCCGGGGCCAGCGTTTATTCGGCTTCTCCGGCAGCGAAAAAAGAATTTCCCGATCTTGATGTAGCCGAACGCAGTGCCGTATCAATTGCCCGCCGGCTCCAGGATCCCCTGGCGGAACTGGTCAAGATTGATCCCAGGGCGATTGGAGTTGGGCAGTACCAGCATGATATGCCGCCTAGGGAACTCGACGCTGCCCTTACAGGAACCGTGGAAAGTTGTGTCAACAGCGTGGGGGTTGATTTAAACAGCGCCTCCTCGGCTCTCTTATCTTACGTGGCCGGGATTAACAGCAATGTGGCGGTAAAAATTGTTGATTACCGCAATGAGCTGGGCGAGTTCAGTTCCCGGGAACAGCTGCTGGATGTGTCCGGGCTGGGACCGAAGGTGTTCAAGCAGTGCGCCGGTTTCCTGCGTCTGCCCGACAGCGACAATTACCTGGAAAGAAGTGCGGTCCACCCGGAATCCTACGAACTGGCCGGAAAAATTATGGAAGAGCTGAAGTTCAGCCCGGAACAGCTTGGTAAAATGGAAGAAATCCCGGTCCTGGAAGACCATGAAATAGCAGATCTTGCCGGCCGCCTGGATGCAGGTAAACCGACTGTTAAGGATATCCTTGATGAGTTTCGCAAACCGGGACGCGACCCCCGCGAAGATTTGCCTAAACCGGTTTTTTCCCAATCGGTGACTGAACTCGAAGATCTGGAGCCGGGGATGACCTTGATGGGGATTGTCCGCAATATCGTCGATTTTGGGGCTTTTGTAGATATTGGAGTTCACCAGGATGGCCTGGTCCATATCTCAGAAATTGCCGACCGTTTTATTAAGCACCCCCTGGAAGTGCTGCAGATTGAAGCAGTGGTTCCGGTTAAGATTCTTTCCATTGATAAAGAACGCGGCCGTATCTCTCTATCCATAAAACAGGCAGAAAAGGCCGGGCAGATGAATACTTGATAAGCGCCTGTCCAACTCGATTACTGTGCTTTTACCCGGCTTGGAACAGGTATTGGCGGAAGAGCAGGTTTACCGGGAAAATAGGGGACCAGGTACGGCAATCCAAAGATTAACGGAAAACCGCTGAATAAAAGGAATTTTTTCTCTGCAGGCATCACGTGCCAGAAGCCGTTTAAAAAACTTTGGGAGGCCCTGGAAAAATCGGGGCGGGGCAGGCTAAGCCGAACATTGCCGGAGTCATCGACTACCAGTACGGACTCGCTGGCATTTTCCAGGCCGGTTTCTTTTTTGCCATCGTAGTGTACCCAGATGTGAGTTAAGGATATGTTTTTCTGGTAAGGAATCTCCTTATATTCCAGCAGTGATGCAAAAAGCAAATAACGGGCCTTACAATCACCGGCTCCTCTCTGCAGGGCTTCTTCCAGGGTGGGGAAATACCAGGGCATATTGTAAACTTCCCAGTCATAGCTGTAAGGCAGGTGGGAGCGGACAAAATATTCGATTTCTACCGGGAAGCTGCCCTTTAGCTCCAGGGCCAGGTCCTCTACTATTGACGGCTTTACCGGAGGGTTGTTTAACCTGTAAATGCTGGTAAACAAATCAACCGGGTTTGGGTAAAAGACCAGGAGGATCCAGGCCATTAAAAGGATCACCTTGATCGCTAATCTCTTTTTAACGGGGTTCGATCGAATATTATAAAGGTTGTTTAGCTTCATTTTTTAGGGCTCCATCCGTTGTTTACAATCGGTTTGCATTTAGTTTACACTTTATTTACATTTTAATATAATTTACAATACAGCGCAATTTTGATGAAAGCTTGATACATTACGCATGCGGCTTTAAGCTGGCGGTGGCTCTGCCAGATTGCTTTTTACCCTCCTCGAGCAAATTTCTTCTCTTAACCCGATTGCTCAAGTTTTTTTAATAAAACCGGCAAGCCTGAAATAATTACCCGGGCGATCAAAGTCGACAGATCAAATAATTCAGTCAGCTCCCGGTACTGATGAAGCGGACTCTCTATTCATGAATAAATGTTGTGGCTGCTCAGGCGTGCAGAATTTTGGCCTCGTAACGGTTCCTTGCGGGTATGGCGGCTATAGCGGACCATCTATACAGCAACATGTATAGTTTTTGCAGTATTTAATAAAAATTGTGCAAGGATTTTACCATGCAACAGGGAATATTTTATTAAAGGGGATGATCAAATGAAGGTTTATTATGCGAAGGTAATTATAACGATCATGGTGGTCCTGGTTTTATTATCCTGGTTTTTTACAGCCGAGTTTGGAGCTTACGATACACAATATCTCCGTTATCTCAGCCTGCTGTTTGGTTCCCTCGGGCTATTATTCATTTTCATCCAGTTTGTTTTGGTCTCGCGCATAAAATTTATTGAACGCGGCATCGGGCTTGATCGGTTTTTCCGCTGGCACCGCATTTTTGGAAGGACCGGGTTCTTTTTTATTCTTTTACACGCAATTTTAATTACCTATTACCGTTTAATCGAATTTGGGGAATTGTTCCCGAATGTTTTTATTTTTGCCGGGGTTATTGGCCTGGCCGGTTTTGCGATTACCGCTTCGCTCGCTTCCATGTATAAAAAGCTGGGGCTGGCCTATGAAGTTTGGCGGAACATTCATCTGGCAAATTACCTCTTGTTCCCCGTGGTTTTAATCCATGCTTTTTATCATGTCCGGGAAGGCACCTTGTTTTTTTACTTTTTACCTCTTCTAGCGATGTTGTTTGTCGCCGTGGTTGTTTATCGGCTGATCCGGATCATCATGGTGCGCGCCAATCCATACCAGGTAACAGAGGTCAGGCAGGAAGCAGAAGGTATATACAGCCTTTTTTTCAAGGGCAAACCGCTTGATTTCAATCCGGGGCAGTTTATGTTTGTCCAGCTTTTACGAAATGGCCGCTTGTCGTCCGCGCATCCTTTTACTATTTCAGCTTCACCCACGGCAGGCCTTCTTTCGATTACGCCTAAAAAACTGGGAGACTTTACTGCCTCCATCAAGGATACGAATGTGGGCGATCAGGCTTTTATTGATGCTCCTTACGGGGTATTTAGTTTTTTAAATTATGAGAGCGGTGAACCGGTTTTTATAGCCGGTGGCATAGGGATAACTCCTTTTATGAGCATGCTCCGCTATATTAAAGATGAAAGGCCGGATATGAAAGTAACCCTTTTTTGGGCCAACCGTAATGAAAAAAGTTTATGCTTCAGGGAAGAACTGGCACTGATGCAGGAGGAAGTACCCGGTTTCCGGGCCATCATGGTGATGTCAGATCAGCCGGACTGGCAGGGGGAAAAGGGGCATGTCAATGCGCCAATGCT
>PUKR01000117.1 GCA_003552365.1 Syntrophomonadaceae bacterium | reverse complement strand
TGGTACATGGGCGCTAAAATTGAATAAACCAGCAGTCCGATAAAAAGGCCGACCGTTAAAAGCAGGGCCGGTTCCAAAATAGTGCTCAACCTCTCAACGATGTATGAAACTTCACGTTCGTAAAAAACGGCGCTGCTGTTAAGGGTGCGATCCAGGGTCCCTGTTTCTTCACCGACCCGGACCATTTCCGGTAAAAGCCGGGGGAAATACTTTATCTCTTTAATCGGCCCGGCCATTGATTCTCCCCGGTTTAAGGCTTCAATGAGGCTGCCGATCGAGATGCTGATGACGGCATTACCGATCACTTTATCGGAGATTTTTAAAGCCGTATGCAGGGTAACTCCTCCGGCAAGCAGGATGCTTAAAGTCCTGGCAAAGCGGGCTGCAACAGTTTGACTGTATATATGACCGAAAAAAGGAAAACGCAGGCGCAGGTTGTCAAACCAGAGCCTGCCTTTTTTTGTGCTAATATATTTGATAAAAGAAACTCCGCCTAAAACCAGAAATAGCGGCATGAAAAACCAGTACTGTCCGGCAATAGATGATGCCCTGAGCAAAGCCCTTGTAAAAAAGGGTATTTCCATGCCCATAGAGCCGAAAACCTGGGCAAACTGGGGAAGAACAAAAAGCACCATTATTATCATTACTGCCAGGGATGTGCTGATTACGAAGGCGGGGTAAAAGGTGGCCGAGCGTATTTTTTCATTAAAATCCTGTTGTTTTTCAAAATGATCGGCCAGTTTATCCAAGATCAGATCAAGTTTTCCGCTGGTTTCCCCGGCCTCTACCATGCTTACCATAATTTCCGGGAAAAGACCGCCGCGGTTTTCCAGGGCGGAAGCCAGGGTCCGGCCCTGCCTGATATCAAAGGCCGTGTTGTTAATTTGCTTTTTTAATACCGAAGACCGGGTTTGTTCTGAAAGTACTTCCAGGCAGCGCAGGATAGGCACACCTGAATCGAGCATGGTAGAAAACTGGCGGCAAAAAACCATCAAGTCGCGGTAGCTGTATGGACGGTAACCGGTTTTTTTCAAAATTGCCAGCGCTTTCTCCTTGAGGGTGTCTGCTGCAGCACCCTTCTCATTTAATTGGACGGGCACCAACCGGCGGGATTGAAGAATTTCGAGGGCTTCAGTCCTGCTTTCCGCGGTTAAGCTATGCTTGATTTTTGAACCGTCGGGGTCGAGGGCGGTATATTGATATATCTTCGGCATGATAAATCCTCCGGTAACAATAAAAATACATTAAGGTTTGTCTGTTACTACCGGATCAGCTACAATTAAGTGCAGTTCAAGCTCTAACCCGGCTTTCCTGTTGTCAATTCTTTCCCAGCTGACCCGATCGAAAACGAGCCGGTACGAAAAATTATCAAGGTCTTCCAGGAGCCTTTGCAGGGATCCTTTGAAACCGGCAAGCCGGAGGCTAACCCGGACCCTGGAAAAATCACTTTCAGTGACTGTTTTTTCGGCTTTGAATAAATCTAATTCAACTGAGCCTTCGTTTAAAGTATTTTCCAGGGAAGCCAGGACGAAAGGCACCTTGTCGGCTGTCGCTATGGCCTTAGAGTTATATTTCAATTTTTGACTTAAATCAGCTTCTTTAATTTCCAGTTCCGGGGCCAGGGCAACAGTTTCTTTCAAATTAACTTTTTCTTCTTCTATGTGATTAAGCTTTTCCTGCAGCAGAACGATTTCTTCGTTATATAAGGTTTTCTGAACCTGCCAGGCAGATAACAGCAAGCTTAAAGCTATAAGGGTCATTAGCAGCAAACGGTGTTTTCTGATCATAGCTCGTTTTAACAGGGATAGTTTAGTCATCTGCTGTTCCTCCCGGTTCAAAATTGTGATTTCCGGTGTTTTTTGAAGCAGAGGTTATACCGGTAGGATATTCTCCGGAAGTAGCGGTTTCTTCTAAACAAACGTTTTTAACAAAAGATCCTTTAATTACAAATGAGTAAGCCTGTTCTTCAAACTTTTCCAGGCTTGAAACAGCGGCGGTCTCAATTAAAGGGTGTTTCACAAGGGCCCGGTTAAAATTAGCGCCGGAATTTATCGAAGCGGTAGCGCCGGTTATAACGATCCCGCCTTCCTTGCAGATGGTTATGGTCTTAATAATAAGGTTACCGGTTTCAGCACCGGTATGAATTAAAGAAATTATATCCGCAGCCGGGGTGCTGCTTTTTTCAAACCGGCTGTTCAGGCGGTACTGGTTTTCCAGGCAGGCAGTTCTCAGCTGCAGCTCATTGACCGGCAGTGCTTCAATTTTTAATTCTGCCAGCTTTTCTTTCTGCTCGGCAATTATTAAGTTGGTTCTCTCGTAATAATGATCGACCAGGAAAGAAGTAAATACCGGTAAAGCGATGACCAGGACCAGCGTGCTCAAAAGCGTCATTTTAAGCCTGAAAGGTCTGTTTTCAGCGATAAACTGAGGGCTGCGCAGATCCATTTCCGGGTTCAATTGATCCACCCCCTTAAAGCAAGACCGTGAGCCAGGTGGAATAGGGGCCCCTCATAGGGGTTTGTATCTTGGTGCTTGCGGGTTGATGCCTTCAGGGAGTCATAAAGCCCTAATTTAATATTTAATGAATGCTTCAGGTATATAGCCAGCCCGGGGATAAATATGGAGCCGCCACAGACTTCAAGTGAGGGCGGTTGCTTTTCTTTTAAGCCTTCTTTTTCAAGGAAATAGTCAAGCGATTCGTTGATGTGCCTCGATAATTTATCGGCCAGCTCGGCCAACCCTTTTTCTTGCAAGCTTGCTTTCTGAAAAAGCAGTTTCTCCCGGTTAATTTTACTCCCGGCTGATTGATCCGGATGGCGGAGCGCTTTTTTGAAATGTTCCATCCCGATATTGAAGCAGCGGTGAAAGCGGTAACTGCCTTCGGAAAACATATACAGAGTAGTGGACTGGTAGCCGCAGTCAAGCAGGAAACGTCTACCATGAGGTTGACGATGATTAAGCAATTGATTGTGCCCTAAAGAGCGCAATAGAGCCGCAGGAGCAGCTTCAATTGCCGCAGGGTAAAAGCCCGCCTCTAAAACGAGCTTGCTGTAAGAATCAGAAATTTCTTTTTCCACGGCGGCAAGCAAATATTCAACCGGTTTATCTTCTGTTTCAAGGTGATGATTTGGGGCAGCAGTTGAACAAAAGCCTGTAACCAGGCTGTAATAATTGTGCGGGAAATGTGTTTCAGCTGCCAGCTGCATGGCCCGGGGAAGCTCCCTTCCCGGCACAGTGGGCATTGTTACTTTCCGCAGGTGGCAGGACCGGTTACTTAGCGAAAGACAAACTTCTTTACCCTGCCAGTTGAAATCTTTTTTAATCAAGTGAAGTTCTTTTATAAGTTTGCCGGCACTAACGATTTTTCCGTTCTGGATGGCGCCGGGCGGAGTAGGGATAACGCATTTTTCCGCAACGATTTCCCGGTTTCTCTCGTGCTTTAACTGTAAAAGCTTTATCATCCTGCTGCCCAGATCCAGGCCGATATTTGAACAGGGTTTACTGTAAGCTGCAGAAGATTTTTTGCGATTTCTTTTTTCAAGTAGAAGACCCATGTTAACCCCCCAGGTATTTTAATTAGATTTCCGGAACAGGCTTTTGCCACTCTTTTATAATCAGACCGTCCCGGGTGATTTTTACGTCGACGAGCATACTTTTGTTGATTGCTTCCAGGGTGCCTGTTGACTTGATAGTGATAGCTTTAAAGCTGTTTTCTGGACAGGCTTCTTTCTTTACGAATGAGACATTGTAAAGCCCCCGGTTAATTTGCCCGCTCAGTTCGGTATCAAAATCAAAGCAAAAACCGGTTTCCTCGCAAAAAGTATTTGCGAGCAGTTCCGAAATACCGGCCTCGATTCCGGCCTCGATTATATAATACAGTTTGATATCCCTGCTGTTATAGCCGGAAATCAGTTTTTCATTTATAGAGGTAGTTATTAAGGCTGCTCCGAAAGCAACCAGGACACCGGTAAAGACAAGCACTAACACCAGGGCCATACCCGGCTCTGCTCTTAATTCCTTTTTTAGCTCAAAGAAAAACGGTTTTAAACCGGTCAAACCGGGACTCAATCCTTTCCTGATTCAAGGTTTCTTGGACGGACACTGCCGGTAAGGGTAACCTCTCGTTCATTTTCACCGGCGCTGATCGTTATATGGAGCAGGTCATCATTATCAACCAGGAATTCCAGGCCGGTAATATTTAAGGCCACTACGGTGGTGGCATAATGGTTGTTGTTATCGGTGCGCTGGTCATAAAAGAGCTGACTTTTTCCTCCTTTGCGGTCTAAACGGAACCTGAATAAAGTGGGTTCGCTGTCGGCGGGGTCTTTTTTAGCCCTGAAGCAAATCAGGTCATAGCTTCGATTTCTTTCAAAAGTAGAGCAGTGTTCAATACTGCACCGGCCTTTGTCAGTGAATTTAACCCGGTGGGCAAAACGGATTTCGCGGATCATTTTATCCATGGCGATGCGGGCAGTCTGCTGGTATTCCATCTGTTCAGTGCCCCGGTTCCAGCCCGAAATCCC
>PUKR01000146.1 GCA_003552365.1 Syntrophomonadaceae bacterium | reverse complement strand
CACCGGCCAGGGGGAAAAACGATGCCGAATCAGCCAACTCTTTCCCACCTGAGCCAAAACGGACAAAAGGCAGGGGAGCTACCGTTAAAAACGAGAGGGCTCTAAGATAATTGTTCAAAAAATAAATACCTCCCAGGCCTCAAACCGGTAATACAGGTAAAAAAAGAGGACGAAGGCCAGAAGCGAAGTGATCCAAAATAAAATCAAACCACGGGCAATATCTTTAGCCGCCGGCTCTTTTCCGTCTGCATTGATAACCGGTCTTTTAATCAAATGGCCCCGGTAATAATCGGGGCCGCCAAATTTTAAGGCAAGCACCCCCGCCGCTGCCGCTTCGGGCCAGGCGCTGTTGGGACTGTCATGCTTGTTATAATCGGCAGCCAAAACCTTTAAGCCCCGCAGGAAGCCCCCCTGCAGGCTGCCGGCCAAAAGTATAAACAAAGCGGTTATCCGAGATGGAATATAGCTCAAAAGATCATCTAACCGCGCCGGAAAAAACCCGAGGCTGGCATATTCCTTGTTCCTGTAGCCAAGCATTGAATCAAGGGTGTTTACCGCCTTGTAAAAAGCCGCCAGGGGCGCTCCACCAAGCGCTATGAAAAAAAGTGGGGCAATTAACCCGTCGGCGCTGTTTTCGAATAAGCTTTCAAGGGCAGCCCTTGAAAGCCCTTTTTCATCCATGGACCCTGTATCACGGCTAACCAGCATGGCCGCTCCCAACCGGGCTTTTTCCCGGTTTCCGGATCTCAAATAGCAGCTTACTTTTGATACATGGCGGTGCAAATCGCCACCGGCCAGTAAAATAAAGAGCAGGTAAACCTCCACCACCCACCCGCCTACCGGATGCACCCGGTAGGCAGTTGAAAGAAAAATGACAGATAAACTAAAAGCACCGCCGGCTATAATAACCGTGATTAGAAGTCCCGCTGCTTTAAGCCCTCCGGGGCTGTTAAAAAACTTGCGGGAGCCTTTATCGAAAAAGTCAACTGCCGTTCCCAGGCAACGCACCGGGTGCGGCCAGCGGGGCGGATCGCCGATCAAGCAGTCCAGGATGAAAGCAGCTGCCAAAGCCGACGTGCTTAGCACAACCCGCTCCATTTATTTGAACCTCCGGGGAATACCGCAGACAACAAACCACAATTCATCTGCAGCCTGGGCCATCACCTGGTTGGCGCGCCCGGAATAATCCCTGAATACCCTGCCTACAGGATATTCAGGAACCAGGCCCATCCCGACTTCGTTGGTCACTACCAAAACATCACCCGGATAAATGCTGGCAGCTTCACTGAGCTTCACAATATAATCAAGGCTGGATTTACCGGCTGCTTCGAGTATGCTTTGATCGGCAAAAATGTCTTCTCCCCGCCGAACTGCTCCCCTGCGATCAAGTTCAGCTAAAATCAAGTTGCTGACCAGCAGGGTCAGGCAATCAAGCAACACCAGGCTACCACTGCCCCTTTCATTTTCCAGGACACGGTGCGGTTCCAACGGTTCTTCCGCCGTCCTGAAAAAATCGGGACGCCTTTGTTGGTGGATACTCACCCGTTCCCGCATTTCTTCGTCGTCAACCCGGGCCGTAGCCAGGTAAATTGCCGAACTGGCCCTTTTTGCTGCCAGTTTCTCGGCAAAAGTGCTCTTGCCGCTGCGTGCGCCGCCGGTAATTAATATGAGCGACTTTTTTTGATCAGCTTCCATCTTTCCCGCCTCCGTCCGGGCGTACCAGCGCTTTTAGATCATCAACCCGGTCCAAAACCACCGCTCCCTTGCGCACCAGTTTCTCCAGGAACTGCCGCGCTTTGCCGCTGTAATCACGTTCCTCAACGCTTTCCAGGTCGATAATATAGACCGGCTTTCCTTCTTTTAGAATCGTTTCCACTTCTTCAAAAATGGGCAGGTTGCCCTCTCCAAAAGGGATCGGGGGGATTACCACCAAATCTGAATTACGCATTAACTGCAAGTGTTCTTCCTTATGGACCCCGTTCATACTGGTAAAAGGGGGAACAACCACCACGGGTAGGCTGTGAAAGTGGGCAAACCGGCAGCCGCTGTCCTGGGCGGACACAGGGCCTACAGACAAACAACACCCCTCCTGGTTTAACAGCTCAAGAGTAGGCATAGCTTCTTCACCGCCGCCGATGACATGAACAGCAGGGCTGCCCTCTGCGGCTGTATCCCCGGTATTACCTTTAACTACGCTAACCTGTAAAACCCCGTGCAGCGGGTGGCGGTAAGTAGAAGCAGGCACCCCGTACGATTTTTTAATATTCTCGGGAGTTATTACTTCCTCCGCTCTTCCGGCAGCCATCACCCTGCCGCCGGCTAAAAGAACAAAGCGGTTAAAGTGATGCACGGCCAGGTTTATGTCGTGGATAGCGGCAACCACTGTTACCTTCTGTTCACGGTTCAAACGGGAAGCCAGTTCAAGCAGCATTGACTGGTAACCGATATCAAGGTTGGCGGTTGGTTCGTCAAGGAGCATGATTTCCGGCTCCTGGCATACCGCCCTGGCCATGATCACCCGTTGTTTCTCCCCGCCGCTCAGGTTGGCAATGGAACGTTCAGCCAGGTGAGAAACCCCGGTCATCTCCATTGACCTGCGTACTATATCCCGGTCTTTCTGAGTTTCTTTCTGAAACCGGCCTAAATAAGGGAAACGCCCCATCATAACTATATCTTCAACCGAAAAATCAAAGTCGGCGGTCGTTTCCTGGGGCACTACCGCCATCATGCGGGCTGATTCTTTACTGCTGAATTTTTCAAGCTCATCGCCGTCAAGGAGAATCTGGCCCGAGTTTGGTTTAATAATGCGGCTTATACAGCGAAGC
The DNA here is from genome assembly GCA_003552365.1 of Syntrophomonadaceae bacterium. Lineage (GTDB taxonomy): Bacteria > Bacillota > Dethiobacteria > DTU022 > DTU022 > B1SED10-74M. The sequence goes on along the minus strand of PUKR01000146.1, from coordinate 1,745 downwards.
AAGGTCGATTTGCCGGCGCCGTTTGCGCCAAGGAGAGCCACCAGGTCGCCGCGTTCAACCTTGAAATTCGTATCTTCAAGTACGGGTTCGGCGTCATAAGCCAGTTTAAGGCCATGTACTTCAATGTCAATCCCCACTTAATCTACCCCCCTCCGCCGAAATAGCGCAATTTCTTGCGTTTCTTCAATAAATAGACAAACATGGGCGCACCGATTAAAGCAGTGATTATTCCCACCGGCAGCTCTGAAGGAGCAATAATCACCCGGGCCACGGTATCGGTAGCGATCAATAAACTGCCCCCGAGCAAGGCCGATGCCGGCAATAAAAAGCGGTGATCGGGACCGGCCACCAGCCGGACAAAATGAGGCACGACCAGGCCAACAAAGCCAATAATCCCGCTGGTCGAAACTGCCGCCGCCACCAGCAGGGAAGCGCCGACAAGCAAAATCTTTTTAACCCGTTCGGTATTAACCCCCAAATGGCTGGCTGTTTCTTCGCCAAGCAGCATGGCATTTAGTTCCCTGGAAAAAACGCTGACCAGGATGTAGCCGATCAAGGCATAGGGAACCATTACCTGGACCTGCTGCCAGGTGGCTCCGCCTAAACCGCCCATCATCCAGAAAACCACCATGTGCAGCTTTTCATCGGCAAAATAGGTTAACAGCGAAACCAGGGCCGACAAAAAAGAACTGATCGCAATACCGGCCAGCAACAGGGTCATTACCGGTACAGTTTGTCCCACCCGGGCCATGTTATAAACAATAATGATCGTTGCAATACCGCCGCCAAAAGCAAAAAGCGGTACCGCTCCAAACCCACCGACAGCAAGGCTGTAACCGCTGAGCATGGCAAAAACAGCACCGAGGGCCGAACCTGAGGAAATGCCGATTACGTAAGGGTCGGCCATCGGGTTGCGAAACAACCCCTGGAAAGTCGCCCCGGCTACAGCCAGGGAACTGCCCACAGCGGCAGCCAGGAGCACCCGGGGCAGGCGAATTTGCAGGATAATATCTTCATAAACCGTTGCTATTTCAACACCTGCAAAAGTAAAAGAAAAAGGAAGCGCTTCCACCAGGATTATAAACACATTCCAAAATCCGATGGAAACAGCCCCAAAAACCATGGCACTAACAACGGCTACAAATAGCAAGGCCACCAGGCCGCCGGCAAAAAGCGGCCTGGTCAAATCCCTGCCGGTTTTCTTTTGTTTCTCTTCTTCAGCCTGTAACGTCGTCCTCATCTACCCCTTAAGCCCGGTTTTAGAATTTATCCGGGTAAAAAATTTCAGCCGCTTCTTCGATGGCATCCACCACCCGGGGGCCCGGACGGGCGAAGGTATTATCATCAACAGCATACAGGCGCTCGTTTTCAACCGCCGGAACATTTTCCCATCCCGGGCGGGCTGCCATTTCTTCCAGCAGGAAATCGGCTGTGCCGTGATAATCAGGGTACAGGATCACCTCGGGCTGCTGTTCGGCCACTTTTTCAGCGCTGATCTGCGGGTAATTCTCTTCAACGTCACCAAATATATTTTTCCCTCCGGCCAGGGTAATGATCTCGTCAATAAACGCACCCTTACCGGCAGTCATTAATGGATCCGAATATACCTCATAAAAAACCAGGGTCCTATCTTCATCATCAAGATCCCCTATCTTTTCTTCCACCGCATTAACCCGATCCTGCATCGAAGCAACCAGCTCTTCTCCCGCTTCTGCCATCCCGGTCATATCGGCAATCAGGGTTAT
>PUKR01000240.1 GCA_003552365.1 Syntrophomonadaceae bacterium | reverse complement strand
TTTAATCCGAAAGAAACTTTAAGGTTTTAAGTCTAACTTCCGCACCTGAAATAACCGGCAGGGCCAACGCCCTGAAATAATAATCTTGATCGTAAATTCTAACCGGTTTCTCCGGGCTTAATTCATTCGCTATTTCTTCTCCGCTTAAGTTCACCGGCCGGCCGTCTTTTAGAAACTTGATTTGTTCCCGGCCAAGTGTTAGGCAGGGATATTGCTTTAGGGCAATATCCATCGGGGAAACAATCTGTTCGTAGCTGCCTGCAGCAGCCAGCTCTTTAATCCGCTCTAAGTTCATAGCATTATCAAGGTTCATCGGTCCAACAGCGGTCCTGGCCAGTGTATGCAGGTGTCCCCCACATCCGGCAGCTCTGCCAATATCAAATGCGAGGGTCCTAATATATGTCCCCTTAGAACATTTAACCTCAATAAGCAGGTGTGGTTTATGTTCAGGGTTGTATTCTAGAAGTTTTAGCTCGTAAATATAAGCTTTCCGGACGCTGCGTGGTGCTTCTTTTCCCAGCCTGGCCCAGTAGTAAAGCGGTTTTCCTTTGTACTTCACTGCTGAATAAGCGGGGGGAATCTGCTCTATTTCCCCGATAAAATAGCTTAATATTTCTTCCAGCCTGGCCCGCTTATAAAGAGGAACCGGCGTTTTTTCTAAAATCTTCCCGGTGCTATCCTCCGTATCGGTGATTTCACCGAAAGCAATACCGGCCCGGTATGTTTTAGGTAGATCCATAACATATTCAGCAATCCGGGTGGCTTTGCCTATGCAAACCGGCAGAATACCGGTTGCCATCGGGTCCAAAGTTCCGCTGTGCCCGGCTTTAACCCCGGGGAACAGGTATCGCACCTCTCTGACCACCTGGTGGGAGGTAACATGCGGTGGCTTGTTGATCACAACAATTCCATCCAAATTTATGCTCCCTTCAAACCGGCGGTTTATTTAAAATGTTTTTCGCTTCTTCAAGCACTTTTTGCTTGACAGTTTCGTAATCCTCATATAACCGGCAGCCTGCGGCCCGCGCATGGCCGCCACCGTTCAACCTGCCGGCCAGCTCACTAACATCAACCATTTTAGAACGAAATCCCACTTTAACTTCACTGCTTCCTTCTACATAAAATAAAATTCCCAGCTCCACCCCTTCTATATCCCTGGTGTAGTTGACAATTCCTTCAAGATCGCCCGGAGTTGCCCCGCAGCGCTCACGGATATCCTTACTCAAGGTGGAAAGGGCGATTTTGCCTTCTTCATAGATTTCCAGCCCGGCAAGAGCTTCCTTAAGGATCATGAAAAAGGGGAGTGATCGTTCATCGAATATTTTCTGGGAAAGAGCACCCGGGTTCAAACCGTACTCTAAAAGGGAAGATGCCACCCGGTGTGTTGCCGGAGTAGTATTTTCATACTTAAAGGAACCTGTATCCGTAGCTATAGCAACGTAGAGAGACTCAGCCACAGTTTTCGAAAGTGGTATTTCCAAATCCTTCAACAATCCGTAAATAATCTCGCCGGTAGCCGCGGCTTCAACTTCGACCAGGTTGTAAGTGCCAAAATTTTGGTTGGTAACATGATGATCGATATTAATTACCTTTTTACATTTTGTAACTGTATCGGTAAAATAACTGAGCCTTTCCAGGTCACTGCTGTCCAGGACAATCACGGTTTTGCTGTAATCATCCAGTAAGACTTCCTGGGAAACCAGCTCCGCACCTTGCAGGAAAAGGTACTTCTGTGGAACCAGGTTCGGGGTAAACATTTTGACCTCTTTGCCATAGTTACGCAAAGCTTCCCCAATTGCCAAAAGCGAGCCGATACTGTCTCCATCCGGCTGCATATGAGAAATCAGGTAAAAAGATTGTTCTTCCTTTAAGATTTCAAGAATCTTATTCCTCTCTGTCGTTGTGCTCATTGCCATTTGCCCCTGGTTCTTCGGATTCTTCTTTGTTTTCAATCAATTCCTCCTCGCCCTCAACATCTTCGCCTCGTTCCTTTTTCAGGGACTTAATCACGTTTTCAATATGGGCTCCATATTCAATGGAGTTGTCCAGGCGAAAATTAATTTCAGGAGTATATCGCAACCTTATTCGCCGCCCTATTTCACTGCGAATAAATCCCGAGGCCCTCTCAAGGGTTTGCAGGGTTTCCTCTTTCTCATGCTCGGTCCCGTATATACTGATATATACCGAGGCATATCTTAAATCCTTTGACACGCTGACATCAGTGACACTGGTTAAATTGGCCACCCGGGGATCCTTAATCTCATAGTTAATTATCCCTCCGATATCTTTCTTAATCTGTTCCGCAACCCGCCGTAATCTATTTTCTGACATATTTTATACCCCCCAAAGGCGCTATACGGCGAATGAAATATTTCTACATACTTTAACGTTTAATTTCTTCCATAATATAAGCTTCAATAATATCGCCTTCACGGACATCATTAAAATTCTCCAGCAGGATACCACATTCGTAACCTCCCGAAACTTCACGGACATCGTCTTTAAAACGTTTTAACGAGGCGATAGAATCAGAATCGTGGACTACTGTACCGTCCCTGATTACCCTGACTTCTGAATTCCTGGTTACCTTACCCTCGGTAACGTAACAACCGGCGATGTTGCCAAGCTTCGACGCCTTAAATACCTGACGCACCTCGACCTGGCCCTGCACCACTTCCTTGTACTCAGGTTTGAGCATACCGGAAACCGCCGCCTTAATATCTTCGATTGCTTCGTAAATGATCCGGTATAACCTGATATCAACATCGTTTTTCTCTGCTACCTTACGGGCATTGCTGTCCGGCCTGACGTTAAATCCTATCACAATTGCATTCGAGGCGGAAGCCAGCATCACATCCGATTCATTAATGCCTCCTACACCGGTGTGAATTACCTTTATCTGCACTTCATCCAGGCTTAACTTAAAAAGAGCATCTTTCAAGGCTTCAACAGAACCCTGAACATCAGCCTTTATAATCAAATTGAGATCTTTTACTTCGCCTTCCTGGATTTGTTTAAACAGGTCATCCAGGGTCACCCTTTGGGTGCGCCTGCTGGCTTCTTTTATTTTATCAGCCCGTTTTTCTGCTACTCCCCGGGCTACTTTCTCGCTGCTGACCACCTGGAAACCGTCACCGGCCATGGGAACATCATTAAGTCCTATGATTTCTACCGGGGTGGCCGGGCCGGCGGATTTAACTTTTTCACCGAATTCATTATTCATCGCCCTAACTTTCCCGGCTATTGAACCGCAGATGATCGGCTCTCCAACATGCAAAGTTCCATCCTGCACGAGTACAGTGGCAACAGGACCGCGGCCTTTATCTAAATTTGCCTCGATCACCGAACCGCGGGCCGGGCGATCAGGGCAGGCTTTTAATTCAGCGACTTCGGCTAAAAGCAGAACCATTTCTAAAAGTTCATCCAGCCCTTCTCCTTTAATCGCACTGACCGGAACTACAATTGTATCGCCACCCCATTCTTCGGGAACAAGCTCGTGCTCGGTAAGCTGCTGCTTAACCCGGTCCGGGTTGGCTTCCGGTTTGTCCATTTTATTGATCGCCACCAGAACGGGGACTCCGGCCGCCTTGGCATGGTTTATTGCCTCCACTGTTTGAGGCATAACCCCGTCATCGGCAGCAACTACCAGGATAGCAATATCTGTAACCTGGGCTCCCCTTGCCCGCATTGCGGTAAAAGCCTCGTGTCCGGGTGTGTCCAGAAAAACAATCTTTTTATTGTCGACACTGACCTGGTAAGCCCCGATGTGCTGGGTAATTCCTCCTACTTCACCGGAAATAACATTTGCGCTCCTGATTGCATCAAGCAAAAGAGTCTTCCCGTGATCAACATGACCAAGCACAGTAACTACCGGCTTGCGCAGCACTTCTTCTTTTTGATCACTTTCACCTTCGTGGACAGCTAGAAGTTCCTCTTCATAGTTGTCTTCGGTATATTCTACTTCAAAACCGTAATCTTCCGCCACCAGCTGCACGGTTTCTTGTTCCAGGGGCTGGTTAACACTGGCCATTACCCCGACATCAAGCAGCTGGGTTATTAACTGTGCCGGTGTTATATCAAGATGAGAAGCCAGTTCGGCCACTGTCACCTGACCTTCCAGGTGGATTTTTGGTTTTTCTTCTTTGGCCATAGCCGCCTTTTTTTCTTCCTGGATCATTTTCCTGGCTTTACGGCTCAAGGGAGAATCTTCCCGGCCCTTTTTCTTTTCTTTCTCTTTCTCTACTTTTTCTTTTGTTTTGGCTTCAGAATCGCTTATTTCTTTTGGACCGGCTTCTTTCTTCTCTTCCTGTTTTTCCGGCTCCTTCGCGGTCTCAGTTTTATCTTTACCGGTTAAAATAGACATAACCCTCTGAGCTTCCTCATCGGTCAGGGTGCTCATGTGATTATTAACTATTATATCCATACCTTCCATTACTTCAATCAGTTTTTTGCTGGTAGTCCCCAACTCTTTAGCCAACTGATAAACTCTTGTTTTGCTCACTTACAACACCTCCATAAAGTAAGCCCTCCCTATTTTAATCCTTCATTATCCATTTCTTTTAACATGGCAGATATATCGGCTACCA
>PUKR01000044.1 GCA_003552365.1 Syntrophomonadaceae bacterium | reverse complement strand
GTGGCGCTGCCACTGAACTGCCGCAGGAACATGTCATCGCCGGACTGGGCCGCGAGGGTCAGGCCATCACCGTCCAGCTCGATACGGTTCTCGTCGGTGCCGATGTTATCGCCGGCTTCCAGGAGAACCGCTCCGGTGGTCTCAATTTCGTTGTTCTCATCGTCATCGGACTCGGAATCGGTGGTGATCGAGCCGCCGGCGATTAATTGCACTGTGCCGTCGTCACTTTGGACGATCCCATGGTCATCGTCGTCGTCGTTTTGCAGGGCGATATCACCGCCTTTTGCCCGCAGGTCGACATTGCCGCTGCCATCGGCACTGACCGCCTCAAGGATGGTCAGGTTGGCTTCGTCGCCCGCCGCGATGAGGGTGATCGGGGCGTCGCTGTCTTCGGCGGTGGTCAGCCCCGCGAGGGGATCTGGCGTTACCGTGTTAGTACCGGGCCAATCTTTATTGATTGCGTCAACGCTGCCAACGGTGAGGGTATCGCCGTCGGTATCCATGGCCGTGCGCTCGATCCAGAGGCCTGCCTCGCCATCGGTGGCCGCCTCACCGCCACTGGCGGCCAGCGTGGTCACGTTACGCAGTTCGATGCGGTTGTCATCGGCCCCGATGCCATTGTCGGCCTGCAGGCGCACGGAGCCGGAAGTATCGATGCTGATAAAGTCATCGCCGATCGTTTTGGTGGTGGTAATCTCGCCACCGGCGATCAGCTGCACCGTGCCGTCGCCCGTCTCCAGGCTGGTGAACGCTGTGTCACCCTCCGGCGCAAAGGCGATGTCGCCATCCGAGCGCAGATCCAGATTACCGGTGGTGCCGGTTGTAATCGCTTCAGCCAAGGTCAACGTGCCCGCTTCCAGCGAGATGCGGAGGTTGCCGCCATCCGACAAGCTGATGCCGTCCAGATCAGTCACCGTTCCAACGGTCATGGCGCCGGCGTTGCGGAGGCTGAAATCGCGTTCGTCGGTTCCGAGCTCGGCCGCCAGAGTGTCGATCTGATTGTCCGGGTTGTCGAGGGTCAGCGCACCATCAGGCAGGTTGACCCGCAGCTCCGCCACCTTAACGGCTCCATGATCATCATCATCCTGCTTCAGGTCAGCCTGATCGCCGTCACCATCCACCGTCAGAACCACGGTGCCGCCCGTGGCCGTCAACCCGTCGCGGTTATCCTCAGCACCCTCCGTAACCACGCCGGTGGATGAGGAAGTATCAGCAGTCAGGGGGGTGACGGTGACCCGGTCAATGGTCAGCGTGCGATCCGTCTCAAGCGTGAGGCCAGCGTCATTATCCGCCGTGAAGTCACCGGCCAGACGGTTGATCTGGTTGCTGTTTTCCAGCTCTGATGTTCCCGTGTCAGCGGCCAGGTACAGGGCGTCCGCATTGATGATTGGCGTCCCCGTCTCGGACTGAATAATCCGGCCGTCATCCACGCTCAGGCTGACGATGCCGGTGAGATTATCGTCGTTGTCGTCCGCCACCGTGATGTCTTGGTTAAGGGTCAGATTGCCGGTGGTGACGGTGAGGTCGAATTGCTCGCCCTCCGTCAGATCGATGCCGTCATGAGACGGCTCTGAGGTGGTAAAAGAGACCGGGTCGGTTTCCGTCTCATCGATCGTGACCGAGGCCGTCCGCCTCGTCTCCACCTCATCTATCGTGAGCGCCCGATCGTTGCTCAGGGTCAGGCGGCCGTCGATGTTCGCAGCCAAGGTGTTGATTTGGTTATCGGCGGTGAGCACGAAATCGCCGCCACCTTCCAGCAGCAGTTCATCTGCGGTTAGCACGCCTTTGGCGGTCAGCCCCGCCTCGCCTCCGTCAGGATCACCGGCTCGAATGTATAGCGTGCCCTGACTTTCCGAGTTGTTGGGCTGAGACTGCACGGTGAACGGGGAATTGACCACCACACTCGCTTCGGTCCCGCTTCGACGGTCACCAGTGATGAGGCTGACATCGCTCCGGAAGATGGTGGGCGCATTCACCCGAATCTGGCCGCTCAGGTCATCTTCGCCGATGGTGATGGAGGCGAAACTCTCCTCGTTGTCATCAGTGTTACCCACCAGGAGTTCGGTTTGATCACTGGAGAAGGTCACATCGATGGTGCCCGCGCCGGAATTCGCTGTAACGGAGTCGATTTCGATCCCACCTGCGTCAGTCAAAGCTGCCTCGATGTTGCCACGCAGAGTATTGAGATCGTCGTCGAAAGTTATTGGATCTGTTGTTTCGCCGCCGAGAGTGAGCGCGAATTTACCACCAGCACTACCTTCGATGGTTAGACGCTGGGTGGTATCATTCACCTCACTGGCAGTGATTAATGGTGCCGGTAGAAAAATCCCCGTCTCGCTGCCATCAAACCAGTTTTCCCCCAAGAACAGCGTCCGTTGGCCACCAGACTCGGGCGGGTCGCCGGCGTTGCCAAATTCAATATCGGTGTCCGGATTCTCGGTCCGAATCAGCAGATCGCCTTCGCTTGAGACCTGCAGCCGTTGATCCGAGGAATTGTCGAACTGCATGGAGTCCGCTTCCAGATAAATATCGCCGGTAGCGTCACTGCGATTCTGATCACGCCCAAGGTAGATGGCAGATGGCCCGGCGAACAACCCAAAGCTACTCTGGCCTTCGGCGTCGGTCTTACCACCCGAGGTACCGCGCAGCGCGATATCGCCGCTGGCCGAAAGAATGCGGGTGTTCAAATCCTCCAGCCGAATCCCGTGATTCTGATCGATAAAGGTTTTATCACCACCACCACCCCGGCCGGTGAGCAGAATATCGCCGGATCCTGTCTCAATCAGTGCGCCCGAACTGATGATCAGACCGGTGTATTGGCTACCGCTGGTCGCCTCGGTGACTTCACTGGCATTACCGGTGATGATGATGTTGCCGGACGTGGTTTGCAGCGTGACCTGAGCGGCACCGCCCTCGCCAATAATGACGCCGTCTTTGCTGCCGGAGCCGGCCTGAGCATTGACCTCACCCAGAATATCAATTAACCCCTCACCCGCATTCAGCTCAGTCCCTGAACCGGTCATCCGCACCGCGGCGCCACCCTGATCATCCGTGGGCGCCTGGGCTCTCAGGATGATGTCACCATTATTGGAGAGGAGCTTGGTATTGGTTATACGAATGCCATCGAACACGCTTTCCGGGTCGTCGCCAAAGCCCGTGGCGAGATCGTCATCATCCGCATTGTCCAGACCACCCAGTTGAATATCACCGCCATTACTGATGAGTGCGGCATTTTCCAAAATGATGGCACCGCCGCCGGCGTCATCGTCCGTAAAAGGATTGAGTTCGATGTTAAAGTCAGTGTTCGTATTGGCGCCAATTTCATGATCATCGCTGATTCGGATGGAGCGAGCCGAATCAATCCGCAGAGTTTGTTCAGCCTCAGTTGCCAGAATGTCGAAACTGTCCTGAATATAATCGGTAAAGCCGGTGGTGCCCTGGATATCCCCACCCGTCACGTTGAATGTGGTCTTTCCACTGGCAAGAAGTTCGATGGACGGGTTGTCTGAAAACCCGGACTCCATGCTGATGGGAGTGCCGGTAATCGCCTTGATATTGACCTCCCTGGCGTTGAGCTGCACCGGCGCGTCGGTCTCCATGGTGAGCTGACGGATGCCGGCATCGCCAGTATCACCCAATTTATCGGAATCTGAGTCACCAAAGGTGATCACACCGGCGTCGGTGGTGGAATTACCCCGGTTCTGGAGCACCAGGGTTTGTGGCGCATTGTCAGTCAGTGTTGGAGGAACACCGCTTACCACATCGCCATCAAACCTGATATCCCCGCCAAGACCGTCAAATCCACCCCCCGTTGAGGGGCCCTCGGCATTGATGGTCACAGACCGCCCAGACGCCGCCAGTGTCACATCCTGCTGGAACACCACCGCACCGGAATCGGCTGAAACCGTTTCCTCGATATTGGTACTGATGGGGGTGGCGTTGGCAAGCTGCGCCGGCATTTCAAAGGTGACATTACCGCCGTTGGTGGCGATGGTGCCCCGGATATCGGCAAGACCGGTAGTGTTTTCATCGCTTTTGAAGATGACACTGAGCTGGCCTTCAGTCGCGGAGATGGCTCGCCCGGCAACCAGGGTAATGGTCCCGGCTTTATTATTTGCGTCATCGCCCGCATTGAATATCAGCGTTGAACCATCACCCGTATCAGTGATGTTTCCTTCGGTCCGGGAAATATCCGCATCGATCTCGATGCTGTTATCCGCCTGGAGGGTAACCGTGGTGCCGCCCAGGTTGAGTGCCGTGGAAATGGAATCGGCATTGATGGTGACGTTGCCATCGCCGCCACCTTCGTCGAATTCGTCGCCCCCTTTGTCATCGACATCCTCTCCACTACCGGCAACAATCGTCAGATTCTCCGGATCCAGCAGCCACTGTCCGCCGAGGCCGCTGGGGGCGGAGACGTCCACGGAGCCGCGCAGGCCGAGTTGGCCGCGGCTTGAGGTTTCAACGGCACCACCAGTGCCGGTCTCACCGGCGCCGCGGGCGCTGATGTGGCCGTCAAAGCGGGTTTGGTCGCTGGACCACAGCACCACGGTGCCGCCGTCGCCGGCGTCCAGGGCATCGCTTCGGAT
>PUKR01000078.1 GCA_003552365.1 Syntrophomonadaceae bacterium | reverse complement strand
TGTTGGTTGGAAGCAGGCCAAGCGCAACGGCTAACCCACCGCAGAAAGGCTCGACCAGGCGAGTGCTGCCGTACTTTTCCCAGATCGGTTTGAGGTGGGGCAGAAGCCAACGTTTTCCTCCAGCCCATTTTAAAGGGGGGTTCAAAGATTGTAACAAGCCATCCGCGGGTTCTTTCATCATTAACCGGCAACCGCCTTTAAGATATTTCCCTGGGACAGGTCATTATATCTTTAAACTTCTCGTCTTCAAGAAGATCAATGGCTATATCTACCAGGGACGGATCAAATTGCCTGCCTGCGCATTCTTTCAGTTCACTTGCTATAGCTTCTAACGTCATGGCTTCTTTGTAGGGCCTTCCACTGAGCATTACTTCAAGAGCATCGGCAACAGCAAGAATGCGCGCCTGCAGCGGGATATCATGTCCGCCCAGGCCTTCCGGGTAACCCGAACCATCCCAGCGCTCATGGTGGTTTAAAATCCCTTCCGCGATGGAAGTAAAATCCCTCGTCGATTTGGCAATCCGGTAACCTGTTTCCGGATGCTTTTTCACCAGCTCCCATTCTTCCTTCGATAAGGGCCCGGATTTAATCAATGTTTCTTCCGGAACATCAATCATCCCGATATCGTGCATCCTGGCCAAAAGGGATAGGTTTGCCTTTTCCACCTCGGGCAATTCCAGCCGGTCGGCGATAAGCATGCATATTTCTTCCACAAGCCGGGTATGTTCGTCCGTTTCATAGCTTTTTTCCAGCAGGGTTTTTTGGAGCGCCTTTAAAGTGGCGCTTCTCGCACTGCGCCCCTCGATAAGTTTATGCTCATACATCTGGTCTTCCGCCTGCTGCAGTAATTTAAACAAATCGTCTTCTTTAGGAGAAACTTTGGTTGCCAGCCCCAGGGCCATAGAAACCGGCACTTCGTCACCGTAGGTTTGACGGCATTCATAAATAATTCTTTTACTGATAGACTTGACCGCATTTTGAGAAGTACCGGTTAAAATAATAACAAATTCATCGCCGCCCCAACGGGCTAATATATCTTCTTCCCGGCAGGTATTTTTCAACAGTTTCGCACTTTTCCTTAAGATATCATCTCCGGCACCGTGGCCGTAGGTATCATTGATCAGTTTAAGGCCGTTTAAATCAAGCATTATAATGCTTACAGGCAGATATTCTTCATTATCTATCCGCTCCATCTCCGCTTCCAGGTAAGCCCGGTTATAAAGGCCGGTTAAAGAATCGTGGTAGCTTAAGTACTTAACTTCCCGGTCTTTCTCCTGCTTTTTCTTTACATTAGCACGCCATAATTGAATTGAAATATACCAGGATACGAACAGGATCAAAAGACTGCCCACAAGCACCCACGAAAGGATAGTGCTGATCATCCTTTCCCGGGCGATTCTATCATCAATGTAGCTGTTCATCATTGAAGCCAGGTTTTCTGTAGCAACCAGAACTTCAAGCTGGTTCCCGGTATAAACCCAGCCGGCTAAAAGATTAGCAGCTTCAGTTTTTTCACCCCGGGCCACCAGTTCAAGCGCTTCCCTTTCTATGTCATCAATTTCCGCCCTGAACTCCTGAATTTTTTCCATTTCCTCTAAGGCTTCCGGGGTATCGATAAGTTCCGGAATCTCGTCAAAAACATGGTCCAGCCCTTCCCGGTAATCGTTATAATCAATTTCCCACTTCAGATCGCCGGTAGCGGCAGCCATCTTGGCCGACATTTCCAGGCTTTCAGTATAGCGCATTAACTCTCCGGAGATTCTTTGAATGGCCAGCTCCCGGCTTTCGAATGACTCGACCACTTCATTGGAATAAATAAGGTACCATCCGAGCAGAATAATCAAAAAGAGGGTGATAACTATAGAAGCAATAAACCAACCGTTGAAGCTTTTGCCCTCTGCATAAATACTATTTATTTTTGATCGGAGTTTACCGGCCATTTAATCACTCACTCGCCAAACCATTGATCAACAATTTCTTCATTTTCAGCGATCCAACGTCTTGCCGCTTCTTCAGCACTCATACCCTTTTCAGAAAACCATAACATAACTTCTTCCATATCGGCAGAATGCCAGTAAAAGTTCTTAAAAAACGAATAAACTTCAGGCATATCATCCTGCAAGCCTTCTCTGACCACAGTGCCGATGTATTCTTCTTCACCATAAACATTTTCCGAATCCTCTAAATACTTTAAATCCCAGCGGGCAAACTTCCAGTGGGGACTCCATCCAGTCACTACAATCCAGCGTTCCTCTTCATAGGCTATTTTGAGGGCAGAAGTCATCGTGGCATCGCTTCCCGAAACAAGCTCGTAATCGTTGAGACCGTATTCTTCCATGGCATTTTCGGTACCTTCCATCAGGCCGGCTTCCGGATCGATGCCAATGATGCTGCCATCAAATTTATCTATATGATCATTTAGTTCATCCATTGAATCTATTTCCACGTACTCCGGGACAACAAGGCCCATTTCCACTCCCTCCAGGTTAGGCCCCAGGCAAACAATATCATCTTCTACAGCTTCATAATAATGCGCGTGCAGGGAAGGAAGCCAGGCTGCCACCATGGCATCCTGGTCACCGGCCGCAACTGACTCCCACATCGATATAGCTGTTACCGCCAAAAGTTCACAATTATAGTCAAGCCTGTCTTCTATCGCTTCTTTTACAACATGAGCACTGGCAATTTCCGATTCCCAGCTAACATAGACCACTTTCACCGTTTCTTTTACATCTGCCTCCTCTTCGGCCTCTTCTTCGTCGCCACAGGCCGGCAGAAAAAATAATGAGCCCAGGATCATGATTAAAGGCAAAATTTTTTTGTAATTTAACATGTGCCTGGTTAATCCGGGCAATTAAGTTAATCCCCTTTCAGTTAATCCTCCAGCATGTTATGCTTTTCAGTGATAGCCAGTGCTTCAAACATTTATTTAGAAACAATTTTCGATATATAAACAAAAATACCTTTAAAATAGTGAAATTTATAACCAAATGTACAGAAATAAAGAGCAAGCCAGGGTTTAAAAGTTTTAGCTTTTAATGATAATAAGGAAGTACAAACGGGACCTTGCTTTAAAGGCGGTTTCATTATGCAGCAAACCGACCGGCCAGATGATTAATTATTGAAGCGAAACAGTAAGCTTAAGGAATCATAACAAGCCGGACCCACTTATAAACCCTGACTTCGCTATACAGCTATACTTAAATTTTCTATCTCCCTGCTACAGGGATCCTGTCTTCGCACTGCACCGCGGTTTGACACTTTCCGCATCCAAAACGCGGTTCAAAGCGGGGTTTTATTTTCTTGTTTATATAATCCCGGCAGATCGGTTTTTCCATGCCGGCTCGTTTTTCTTCTCCAACCGGCTTAATCGCTCTTGACGGGCATCGCTCCAGGCATTCTCCACAAAAGCTGCAATGCTGGTACAATTCACTATAAGGTCTTTTAGTTACGGGAAGATCCAAACCGGTGATAATGCTGCCGCATCTACCGGCGCTGCCCTTTTCGGTAATCAGGGACCTGCTTAAAGAAAAAGTCCCCAGCCCGGCAATAAAGGCGGTATGTCTTTCAGACCACCTGCTGATAAACCCGTCTTTCACCTCAAACCGTGGATCCAGGGAAGGAGCAACCGCCCGGGCACTGCTTTCATTATTGATCATATCCATGATATGGGTGGATAAAGCGGCATTAAACTCTTGTCCTTCTATTCTTCCGTATAGCCACTCTAAGGCCGGCAAGCCCTTTTTCCGGTTGGCCCGGCGAATTTTTTCAGAGAAAGGCAAGAAATAAGAAATTACCGTTTCCGCCCCTTCCAGCCACTCACCGGGCAAAGTATAGGCATCTCCAACCACTGAAGCTTCTTTTAACCTTACAAACAGGGGATCATTTGCAGAAGCAATCCCAACCAGCGGGGGCTCGAAGATCCTGTCGATTTCCAGTTCTTCCACCGTATTCAAGTGGTTATGCTTAACATAATTATTCATTTCATCGACTATAACCTCGTATTGCAAGTAATTACCTCCAGGTAATGGCCATTAATGTTTCTATAGCACATTTAAGCGCACTATATTTCCAGGTAGTATTTTCCTGGCTGCATTTTGGACTGGTACCGGCTCACCTAAGGGCAATGGCAAAAACTTAGCTGCAGGCTTTCGCTTTGGTCCCCCTCGGCATTCGCCATCTTAAGGCTTTAGCCCTCGGCAGCCTGTTTCCATGCAGTTCGACCAGTTATAACCTTTGCTTTATCGACCATTGCTACCGCTTTACCTGCAATGGCTCTTTTCCAAAATACAACCGGGCTGAAAGTAACTCTAGAAAAAAATCAGGTAGGGTGTTATTATTGGTAACTGTCCTAAATTTTGACCGGGTAAAATAGTAAATGGTCGGGGCGAGAGGATTCGAACCTCCGACCCCTTGGTCCCAAACCAAGTGCGCTGCCAAACTGCGCTACGCCCCGACTTTCCTTGATTATGCCGGTAGCTAACCGGCAAAATAATTGTAGCACAGGCCGGGGTAATTGGCAAGAAAACTGCACCTGTTTTGTCCACAAGACATATTTCTTTCAATTTCTTTTGAAAATAAGACGAAATC
>PUKR01000261.1 GCA_003552365.1 Syntrophomonadaceae bacterium | reverse complement strand
AGGAGGTTCTTTAGGATGGAACGCAATTTTTCTACCCTGGCAATTCATGCCGGTCAACAACCCGACCAAACCACCGGGGCCCGGGCAGCACCTATATACCAAACCACTTCATATGTTTTCGAATCGGTGGAACATGCCGCCAGTCTTTTCGGGCTCGAAAAGGAAGGCAATATATACTCCAGGATTATGAATCCAACTGTAGATGTGCTCGAAAAACGTATAGCTGCCCTGGAAGGAGGCAGCGCAGCTTTAGCCCTGGCTTCCGGACAGGCCGCAGTAACCATGACAATCCTGAACCTGGCCGGCAGCGGCCATAATCTAGTCAGCAGCAGCCACTTATACGGCGGAACATACAATCTTTTCGCCTATACCCTGCCTCGCTTTGGAATCAAAACTCACTTTGTCGATCCGGTAGATCCAAAAAATTTTGAAAATGCTATTGACAAAAATACACGTGCTATTTTTACTGAATCTATTGGCAATCCCAAAAACCGGATTGCCCGCATAAAAGAAATCAGCAACATAGCAAAACGACATAACCTGCCCCTTATTGTCGACAACACGGTAACCACCCCCTACCTCTACCGTCCCTTCGAACACGGGGCAGATTTAGTCGTTCACTCTTTGACAAAGTTTATCGGTGGACATGGCAATTCCATCGGAGGAGTGATCGTGGAAAAAGGAGATTTTCCCTGGAATAACGGTAAATTTCCTGAATTCACCGAACCAGACCCCAGTTATCATGGAATAAACTACTGGAATTTATTTGGAAGCGACGAAGGCAAAGGCACTCCATTCACCATTAAATGCCGGGTTCAGCTTTTGAGAGACCTCGGTCCTTGCCTCTCGCCATTTAATGCCTTTTTATTCCTGCAGGGACTTGAAACCTTACCTCTGCGGATGGATAAACACTGCAAGAATGCTCTTACCATAGCCAGTTGGCTTGAAAGCCACCCTTCCATTAACTGGGTAAATTATCCCGGGCTTGAAAGCCACCCGGACCATTCTTTTGCCCAAGAGTATTTACCCCGGGGACAGGGTGCAATTTTAGGTTTCGGAATCAACGGCGGACTTGAAGCAGGAACCAGGCTGATTAATAACGTAAGCTTAATATCCCACCTCGCTAATATTGGGGATGCTAAAACACTGATTATTCACCCGGCTTCAACCACCCACCGTCAGTTAAGCCCGGAAGAACGCTTACATTCGGGAGTTACAGAAGACTATATCCGCCTTTCAGTAGGGTTGGAAGATCCGGAAGATATAATTGACGATTTAAACCAGGCAATCGAAACCAGTCAGAGCAATAATACCTGGAAGGGGGCAGGATTAGAATGACCGACCCCCTTAATGCACACCAGGGGAAAAGTACTAAATTCGACCTTCCTGGTTCACCGTTTTCAGTAGGCTGGACAAGGCCCAAAAGGGTGATTCTTGCCGATGAAAACAATCCCCTGTCTCTTGAATGCGGGGAGTGCCTGGCTCCGGTAACAGTAGAATATGAAACCTATGGAACCCTTTCACCAGAAAAAGACAATGCCATTTTTATTCCGCATGCTTTATCCGGCGACGCCCATGCCGCCGGTTGGGATGCTGACTGGAAAAAAGATAACCGCCCCTGGCGGAATAGTAAGCCCGGATGGTGGGATGAAGCCATTGGCCCCGGTAAAACATTTGATACCAACCGCTACTTTGTTATTTGTGCAAATATTCTGGGGAGCTGCTACGGAACAACCGGCCCCTGGGAAACTAATCCCAGCACCGGTAAACCTTATGCCCTGGATTTCCCCGTAGTGACAGTAGACGACTGGGTTCGCTTGCACATCCGGCTCCAGGATTACCTGGGCATCGATAAACTGCTAGCAGTAGCGGGAGGTTCCCTGGGTGGGCAGCAAGCCTTGGCCTGGGCCATAAGATATCCTGATCGGGTTCGCTCGTTAGTGATATATTCCTCATCAGCCCGCCTCAGCGCCCAGGGTTTAGCCTTTAATGCAATCGGCAGACATGCCATCTTTAACGACCCTCACTTTAAGGAGGGCAACTATTATGATTTCACCCCTCCGGGAGGCGGCCTGGAACTGGCCAGGATGCTAGGCCACATAACCTATCTATCTTACCATTCAATGGAAGGTAAATTCGGGCGCAACTTTCAAAATGGCTCAAAACCATGCTATCGTCTAAACAAAGAGTTTTCAGTAGAAAGCTACCTGGAACACCAGGGAAGATCGTTTGTCCAGCGCTTTGATGCCAACAGCTATCTTTACTTGAGCAGGGCAATGGATTATTACGATGCCACTACTTACGGCAATGGAGACCTGAGCAAAGCTTGCTCCGTCATAAAAGCGAAACTGCTCTTAATTGCCTACAGCTCTGATTGGCTGTATCCACCGGAATCGACAAGAGACCTTGCCAAAGCGATACTTGCCAACAACAAGCCAGTTTCATACATTGAAATCCCCTCCAGCTATGGCCACGATGCTTTTTTACTGGAAGTAGCGCAAACAGCTCCTTTTGTCAGGCCATTTTTAGAAAGGGTGTGAACCGGAAATGAGCATAAAAAACCGCTGGGACCACAGCCTGATCTTTGATATAATTGCCCCTGATTCCTCAGTGCTTGATCTGGGCTGCGGAGACGGAATGCTTTTAGCTGAACTAATTACTGAAAAAAATATATGCGGGCAGGCCGTGGAAGCAAACCCTGAATATGTGGCGAGAGCAATAAAAAACGGGGTAGCAGTATACCAAAAAGATCTCGATCAGGGGTTGAATGAATTTAACAACCGTTCTTTTGATTACGTGGTTCTAGAAAAAACTGTGCAACAGTTATACCACCCACTTTTTGTGTTAAGAGAAATCTTAAGAGTTGGCTGTACTTGTATAGTCAGTTTTCCCAACTTCTATTATAAGGAAAATATAAGACAACTGCTCAGCTCGGAAAGGATGCCCGTTACTTCCGCCTTGCCCTACAAATGGTATAATACACCAAACATCCACCTTTTTACCCTGACCGATTTTATGGATTGGACCCGTGAAGAAAAAATCACGATCATTTCAGGCTATGCTGCAAAAAGCTCAACAGTTCAACCATTAAAAATTTCCGAAGACAACAGCGAAGCGGAAGAGTTGCTGTTTGTCTTGCAATCTTAATTTATTTGTGTCTGTTCAGCCGCCCATTTTAATAATAGATCTTAATTAACAAAATTTTAAAAAGAGGGGTTGACAATTTTATTTAATACTATTACTATAGAATTAATCTTATTTTTGCAAGGAGGTCATTAAAATGGAAGAAACTGTTGATCACACGGTAAAAGACATTGAGGAGAACAAGGCGATTTCGGCGCTTGCCTACCTGGGGTTACTGGTACTGGTTCCCCTGCTGGCTAAGAAAGAAAGCCCTTATGCCCAATTTCATGCAAAACAGGGGTTGGTGCTCCTGATTGCATGGATCGCAATCTGGATAGTAGCAATCATTCCCATTCTAGGATGGATTATCAGTATTGTCGGTTCAATTGTCCTGCTGGTATTTACGATCATGGGGCTTATCAACGCATTAAGCGGCCAGATGAAGGAACTGCCACTCATAGGAAAATACGGAGGGAAATTTAATCTTTAACCATAGCCGATCCCTCTCTTACCGGTGAGTTTTTCCACCGGTTCCTCCACTAAAAGGGATAAACTCAATAAAATATTTGAGTTTATCCCTTTCTAATTATCATTTGAGCATAAAGGGTTGTCTGCTTTTATAGGTTAACAGCCTCCATAACCATTCCATCGGGCCATACTTAAACTTTTTAAGCCAGGCGTTACTCCAGGCTACCTGGATTATGAAAATGGCAATGGTAATCACTATCCCTGCAGAAAGTGAAACCTCCCCGTAGAAGCCAAATCCAAAACCGTAAAAAATAATGACACAGATCAAGGTTTGAGCCAGGTAATTAGTAAGGGCCATCTTACCGGCCGCAGCTACCGGCTCAAGCAGTTTTTTCCCCATCCCTCCCTGGCTGGCCAAAATAATGCTTGCCACGTATGCGGGGAACAAAAACAAGGATGAAATATAGTTTACACCCCCGAACAGAGAGACACTTAGCAGTGGATGTACCGGTAAAAACCCACTTTCTAAAAGGACCATAATGATTAAAAAGAAACCACCGCCCAGAAAACCCCAGGTTCGCACCTTTTTAAATAAAGGTATATTTGTAGAGATATTCTTGAAAATCCCTTTTTTGCCGATATATAGCCCGCACAGGAAAAAAGCCAGTACCTGGGGGATCCAGAGAAGCACTCCAGAGATTACGTAAGGAACTTCATTTGCCAGGCGGAACATGGTCAGCTCCCAGTAAGTTCCTTCAGTATAAGCAACCAGGGCAGTGCTGATCATCTCATCCATAATTGTGTGGTACTTATCGGGAGCAAAAAATTCACCTGCGCCTTTTAAAAGGTAAGTTAAAAAGTTAAACACAGCCGATAACGCAAAAAGGCCAAAAATCCATTTTTTTGCTACTTCCATCGATATGTTGCGAAAAGCCAGCAGGATAAACCCTACCAGCGCATAATTAAACAAAATATCCCCCGACCAAAAGAATACAATGTGCAGCAAACCAAAAACCATTAATGCGGCAAGCCTGCGCCTGTATAAAGGTTTTAAATCGAGGCCTTTGCTCATAGT
>PUKR01000216.1 GCA_003552365.1 Syntrophomonadaceae bacterium | reverse complement strand
CTGTTTTACGGACCCCCTGGCAGTGGCAAAACAATGCTTGCCCGACGCCTGCCTTCAATTCTTCCAGCTCCTACCCTGGAAGAAATCCTTGAAATAACAAGAATTCACAGTGTTGCCGGCCGTTTAAACCCCGAAGAACCGCTTTGCAAAGAACGCCCATTTCGAAGCCCCCATCACAGCGCAACCACAGCCGGCATTATCGGAGGCGGTATGTCTCCCAAACCCGGAGAAGTTAGCCTGGCTCATTTAGGAGTCCTTTTCTTTGATGAAATGCCGGAGTTCAGCCGTGAGATCCTGGAAACTTTGCGGCAGCCTCTTGAAGACAGAAAGGTTACTGTCACCAGGTCAGCAGCATCGCTTACTTATCCGGCAGACTTCATGTTTATCGGTTCCATGAATCCCTGCCCCTGCGGAAATTACGGCGACCCTCACAGAGAATGCCGCTGCAGCCCGAGCCAGATGGCCCGTTACCGGTCCAGGCTGTCGGGACCATTAATCGACCGCATTGACATCCAGGTTGAAGTCCCAGGACTTGACCTGGAACAGCTTGAAAAAGAAATACCCGGGGAATGTTCGTTATATATCCGCCAGCGGGTGGATAATGCCCGGCAGAAACAGCGTAAACGGTACAGTGCTATCAATGTAACCACCAATGCCCAGCTGCGCTCACGCCACTTCGAAAAACACTGCCCGCTCAGCCGGGAAGCCAAGAAGCTGTTGCATCAATCCTTTAAAAGCTTAAACCTTTCTATGCGCGCCCACGACCGCATCATCAAGGTAGCCCGCACTATTGCCGACATGGCCGGTTCCGAAGTAATTGATTCCGCTCATATTGCCGAGGCGGTGCAATACAGAAACCTGGATCGGCGACAATAATGTCATAGGGACGGTTCTTTTGACAACATTTAATATCTTGGAGGGAAATTTAGTGCCCAGATTTGCCAGAAAAAAAAGCGCTACTGCAACTTACCATATTATGATGAGAGGTAACAATCGCCACAGAATCTTTAATAGTAATAATGATAAAGAATTAATTACTGGTATAATTCATAAAAAAGTTACCATTGATAAAGCGATACTTCATGCCTATTGCATAATGGATAATCACCTGCATATGGTAGTCAGGGAAGGTACTGCTCCAATCTCACAGACTATGAAAAAAATAGGCATTAGTTATGCTTTTTATTATAATAAACAGCACAACAGCCTAGGCCATGTATTTCAAGATCGTTATAGAAGCGAAGTAATTGAAAATGAAAAACACCTATTAGCCGCAGTTCGTTATGTACACAGGAATCCTGTAAAAGCTGGAATATCAGACCTGAACTCGTATAAATGGAGTAGCTATAAAAAATATTTAAACGTTAGTTTCTCCAATAAACCGGGTATCAAAGAAGTTCTGCAAATTTCATCAAGTGATCCATCCCAGGCAATAAAAGCCTTTATTGATTTTCATGAAGAAATAACGGAGGATAATTTTATTGATGTAAAAGAATTATCCTTCGAGGAAGCAAAAGTAATGGCAGATAATTACCTGAAAGAAGCCGGTATATGTAAAAGCAAACTAAAAAACAAGGATAATAAAAAATTACTTGAGACGTTAGTAATCGAACTGGCAAAGCAGTCTGACCTGTCACTGCGTGCAATTGCAACCCTGTTGGAACAAAATAGGGAAACCGTAAGAAAAATAATGTCAAAAGAACCGTCCCTTTGACATAAATTCACCTAAATAAGTTTTCATTCGATCTTTTATTTGTTCCTTATTGCCTCCCTGATCGATTAACTTAATTATTGCACTGCCGATTATTGCCGCATCGGCGCCATCCCCAAGGGAGGCGACTTGCTGCGGTGTGGAGATGCCAAAACCCAGGGCCAGGGGTAACTCAGTTAATTCCCGGATCCGGGCAAGCAAACTAAGACCTTCTTTGGGAATAGCATCCCTGGTCCCGGTTACCCCGGCAGTCGACACACAGTATATAAATCCGGTTGCCTTTTGGACGGTAGTAATCATGCGCTGCCTGGTACTGGTAGGCGAAAGCATATAGATAAAGTGTATGTTTTCTTTTTGCAGTTTGCCGGCAAGCCAGTCGCTTTCTTCCAGGGGCAGGTCTGGAACAATAACCCCGTCAATGCCGCTGTTTTTAACCTCGCCGACAAACCTTTCGACCCCGTATGCATAAACCGGGTTATAGTAAGTCATGATTAATAGAGGAATTGTGAGCTTTTCCCGCAATCTTTTTGACAGGCTTAAAACATCGGCCAGGGTGGTCTTGTTTTGCAAGGATCGCATCGAGGCCGCCTGGATGACCGGGCCGTCGGCAACCGGGTCTGAAAAAGGAACCCCTAGCTCTACCATTGTCACACCGCTTTCAGCCATGGCCATTACCAGTTCTTCCGTCGTCTCCAAGCCTGGATATCCTGCCGTCAGGTAAGTTATTATTCCCTTAGCTCCGGAGTTTTTAACTTCTTTAAAAGTACTTTCTATCCTGTTCATTACACCGCCCCCTTTAATATTTCTGAAACCATGGCCACATCTTTATCTCCCCGGCCGGAAAGGCAAACCACCACTGTTTCATTTTTAGTTGTAGACGGGATAAGCTGTTCCAGGTAAGCCAGTGCATGGGCACTTTCCAGGGCGGGAATAATCCCCTCGCATTCAGCGAGCAGCAGAAAGGCCTTTAAAGCTTCTTCATCGGTCACTGCTTGATAAGTTACCCTGCCCGTTTCTTTAAAGTATGCATGTTCCGGGCCGACCCCGGGGTAATCGAGACCTGCAGAAATAGAGTGAGCTTCCGTGATTTGCCCGGCTGCATCCTGCAACAAGTAGCTGAAGCTACCGTGCAGTACCCCGGGACTGCCGCCGTTCAGGGTTGCGGCGTGGCAACTGCTTGACAAACCTTTCCCCGCCGCTTCAACTCCGATCATTTTAGACTTATTATCATTTGCAAATGGATGGAAAAACCCGATAGCATTGCTGCCGCCGCCAACACAGGCAACCAGGTAATCCGGTAAATCATTTTCAATCTCAAGAACCTGTTTTTTTGTTTCCCTGCCAATAACCGCCTGAAAATCCCTCACCATCAAAGGATAAGGGTGTGGCCCCACTACCGAACCGATAATGTAGTGAGTAGTTTCGACGTTGGAGACCCAGTCTCGCAGGGCCTGGTTTGTGGCATCTTTCAGGGTTCTGCTACCGGTAGCAACCGGGATAACTTCTGCTCCCAAAAGTTTCATGCGGAAAACGTTTAACTCCTGCCGTTTTATATCTTCCTCTCCCATGTAGATGGCGCACTGCAATCCAAACCTGGCCGCCACTGTGGCAGTGGCGACCCCATGCTGCCCGGCCCCGGTTTCAGCGATAATTCTCTTTTTGCCCATTTTTTTTGCCACTAAAATTTGCCCGAGGGTGTTATTAATCTTATGAGCTCCGGTGTGGTTGAGATCTTCTCTTTTCAGGTAAATCCCGGCCCCTCCAAGTTTTTCTGTCAAGCGCGATGCGAAATAGAGCGGGGTCGGCCTTCCGCTGTAGTTTTCCAGGTAATACTCCAGCTCCCGGATAAACCCGGGGTCTTTTTTGCTTTCTCCGTATCCTTCTTCCAGTTCATACAAAGCGCTGATCAAGGTTTCCGGTACAAAACGACCGCCGTAATTGCCAAAATAACCTTTTTCATCCGGTAAATTCATTTTTTTCATACCTCCGCACAGTTTCAATAAATTCTTTAATCAACGTATGATCTTTTTTACCGCTGCGTTCCACTCCTGAACTGGTATCAATACCGTCCGGCTTCAAGGTATCGAGAGCATGGATCACATTTTTTGAGGTTAGCCCGCCTGCAGCAATAAAAGGGATATCAAAAGTATTTCTTTTAAAATTAGAAGCAATCACTTCCCAATCCCAGGGTCTTCCTGTCCCTCCGGCTTTACCTGGTTCATAACTGTCAAAAAGGCAGGCTTTTAACTTGTTCTGATAATCCCTTACCGGTGGCGGATTCTTGGAAGCGCCGATTCTAAATGATTTAATCGCCTGACCGGGAAACAAGCCGCAGTATTCGGGGCTTTCATTTCCATGGAATTGCAGCAGGTCAAGGTTTAAACAGCGACTTATTGCAGCCACTTCTCCCGGATCTTGATCAACAAACACACCTACTTTTCCCAGCTCGGGAGGCAGTAATGCAATAATTTTTTCTGCCGTTTCAACCTTAATTTTTCTTTTGCTTTCGGCAAAAACAAAGCCTATCGCATCAGCCCCTGCTTCCGCACAAAATAGCGCAGTTTCAATATTGTTGATCCCGCAGATTTTAATCCACATTACCCCTAACCTCCCCTGCAAACTCTATACCGCGCAACTCCTTCAGCTTACGGCACGGTTTTTGTGAACGCACCAGGATTTCACCGATCAAGACCGCCTTTACCCCTGCCTTTTCCAACTGCAAAACATCTTCTCTACCAGCAATGCCGCTTTCGCTTACAAAAAGGGTCTCCGCAGGCATATCCTTGGCCAGCGAAAGACTATTATCTAAGGTGGTCCTGAAAGTTCTTAAATCACGGTTGTTAACCCCAATGATTTTTGCTCCCGCTTCGACAGCCTGCTTTAATTCAGCGTAATCATGAACCTCTACCAGGACATCCATGCCCAAAGAAAGGGCAAGTTCGTGCAGCTGAAGAAGG
>PUKR01000201.1 GCA_003552365.1 Syntrophomonadaceae bacterium | reverse complement strand
TCTTTAGCGGCAAGCTTCCTCCCTCATACCAAAAGGGTGTTCCTGGCCGATGGCAACGCTCTCGCTATGGACACGCATAACCTGTTAACGGTTTTACAATCTTTGACCCGGGCTTTTCCCAGCCTTGAAAGGGTTTCTCTTTACGGCAATCCCCAGGACCTGCTAAACAAAACTGCTAAAGAACTGGCCGAATTAAAAGCCGGGAAACTGGGAATAATCTACCTGGGAATTGAAAGCGGCAGCGCTTCAGTTTTAGAAAGTGTAAAGAAAGGAATTACTCCGGACCAGATTGCAGAAGGGGCTGAGAGAGCCAAGCAGGCGGGAGTGCCGCTTTCTATAACGGCAATAAACGGCCTTGCCGGTAAAGAAGGGACCGAAGAGCATGCTGCTGGCACGGCAGAGCTGCTAAATAAAATTGACCCGGAATACTTAGGTTTGCTCAGCCTGATGACCGTTCCCGGGACCACCATGCACAGACAATTTAGTGCAGGCAAGCTTACTCCCCTTAACCCATGGGAACTGCTGCAGGAAATAAAAATGATCGTTCAAAAACTTTCCTTATCGAACTGTGTATTCAGGGCCAACCATGCTTCCAACTACCTGCCCCTGAAAGCTGTCCTTTCTAAAGACCGGGAGTTACTGCTGGCAGAACTGGAAAAAGTGATTGATAAGAAAGCGCCGGGTTCGATAAAAAACGAATTCCTGCGCGGCCTTTAATCTCATTTGGTAAAAATTTGCTTGCTGAAGAAGGTTGTCTCTATGCTTTTAAAATATGGAACTACCGAGCTTGCACTCGATCTTCCGGAAACAATTCCCGCTAAAGTGATTAGCGGTTCCTCACCCCGGGCGCTTGCAGATCCTCCAGGGTCGGTAAAGAAAGCTTTGCAGCAGCCGGTAGCCGCCCCGCCGCTACCTGAAACTGTAACCCCGGGTGAAACGGTTTGTATCCTGGTTAACGATGCTACAAGAGCTGCTTGCAGTGAAATTTTTCTACCTCCTTTAATTGAAACCCTGGAAAGTGCGGGCATAAACAAAAAAGACATTTTTATTGTTTTTACCAATGGTTCGCACCGCATGCTTACCAAAAGCGAGATGGTTGATTTGGTCGGTGCTGAAGTGGCCTCTGCAGTGGCAATGTATAACCATGATTGCCGGGACATGAGCAATCATATTGATTATGGCCTTACCAGCCGGGGCACTCCTGTTTACGTGAACAAAATGGTGGCCCAGGCCGACCGCCGCATTTTGACCGGGAGCGTGGTGCACCACTTTTTTGCAGGGTTTGGCGGAGGAAGAAAGGCCTTAGTTCCCGGTGTGGCGGGTTGGGACACAATTCAAAAAAACCACAGCCTGTTGTTGGATGAACGGGCCCATAGCGGCAGGCTGGAGGGAAACCCGGTCCATGAAGATTTACTGGAAGCGTCTTTTATGGCCGGCGGAGGGTTTTTACTCAATACTGTCCTCAATGAGCAAAACGAAATTTGTGGGGTTTTTGCCGGGGATATGGTTAAAGCTCATTTAGAGGCTTGCCGGCTGGTAGATGAAACAAACGGGGTTTATCTTGTAAATCCAGCTGATGTGGTGATAGCAAGCTGTGGAGGACACCCGAAAGATATAAACCTTTACCAGGCTCATAAAGCGCTGGACAACACTATCCGGGCAATGAAACCGGACGGCAGTTTGATTTTGCTGGCCAAATGCCCCGAAGGGATTGGCTCCGAAAATTTCGAGAAGTGGGCTGCCAAACAGTTGCCAGTGCGGGAGCTGGAAGCGAACTTAAAAGCGCAATTTGAGCTAGGCGGCCATAAGGCTTACACGGTTGCTAAATTGCTGCAAAAGGGAAAAGTTTACCTGTTATCTGATCTGCCGGCTGATAAAGCTAAACTAATTGGGTTTATTCCTGTATCTACTTTGGATGAAGCATTAAGTTTAGTTTACCAGGGGGAAAAGAGTCCTTTAACCTACATTTTCCCTCGCGGAGACCGGTGCTTACCAGTAATTGGAGATCCTTCAGAATAAGCTTTTTGCCAGTTTTTTAGATCAGTTAATAGACCCTGATTGATTAAAAGGAAGGTTTGAAAGCATGAAAAAAACCAATGCAGCCAGGATCCTTGACCGGCTTTAAGTGGAATATGAACTGCTAGAATACGCAGTAGATGAAGCGGATCTCAGCGCTGAAGATGCCGCTCATAAAATGAACGTGCCGGTAGAGCAAGTATTTAAAACCCTGGTAGCGCGCGGAGACAAAACCGGGGTAATTATCGCTTCTATCCCCGGGAATAAAGAGCTCGATTTAAAGGCCCTGGCTAAATTAAGCGGCAATAAAAAGGTGGAAATGGTTCCTTCAAAAGAGATTCAGCATTTAACCGGCTACATCAGGGGAGCGGTTTCGCCCCTGGGTTTAAAGAGCGACTACCCTTACTACCTTGACCAAAGCGCATATGATTTCTCTAAAGTTGTTGTCAGCGCAGGGACGCGAGGGGTTCAAATCGGGGTTTCCCCAAAGCAACTTGTGTCGATTCTAAATGCTGCTACCGGTAAGCTGGTCCGCTAAAAAAATAAGGCATTCTTTTTTAAGAGAATGCCTTAAGCTCTTGTTCTTAATCTGGTGTACTATTCTATCTTACTGAGCCACAACGTTGGCTGCTTGTGGACCGCGATTGCCTTCGACAATTTCGAATTCTACAGTTTGACCTTCTTCAAGAGTTTTGAATCCTTCGGCCTGGATTGCGGAGAAATGAACAAAAACATCTCCATCTTCTTCAGTTTCAATGAAACCGTACCCTTTGTTAGGGTTAAACCATTTTACTTTACCTTGCATGCAATTAATTCTCCTTCACTTAGTAATGATTTAAAAAGTGCAACTTCGTCAAACCCTTTATCCTTACTAGGTGAAGGATAATAATTAGTTTGCCTGATTCGCATCTTTTTAACGTTGTTTATGACTTTAACATGTTTCAAGAAATAAAGCAAGTAAAAATCATGATTCCTGCGCTATTCCAGGTCCAATGCTCCGTTGGGGCAGGCCTTGATGCAGTCCATGCAGCCTTTACAGGTGGGAGCAAGCATCATTGGGTTCTCATAAGGTTCTTCCTGTGCGAGAATATCCAGCGGGCAGGCTTCCACCGCGACGCATACGCCGTTATTGCATTGTTCCGGGCGACACTTGTTGTAATCGAGTAATAGAATCCTGGGCATAATTCCCCCTGCCTTAAATTATTGCTACAATTTATTTGCTCAGCTGTGCTATATCTTTGATTGGGGCCGGTTCACCGGGGCAATGGCACCCCTCCAAAATGCAGCACGATTGAGCAGTGAAAATGTAACTAAAAACGTTAATTGCAATATTTGTATATGTTAATAATATACTTTAAGCTTTAATTTGTCAAGAACCCTTTTTCCCATACTATTGAAGAGACAAGAGTTCATATTCTTTTTTAAAAACAAGCCCCGCGTTTTGAGTTTGGTGAATTATTTAGCGGGGAAAAAAATTAGATTGTCCTGACAGGGGATATTTTTTTGGCGGCGAATGAATTAATATTGGGAATAGCCTGATGGAGGTGAAATTCATGGAAAAGGTTATGCAGGTTAATTCCGAAGTGGGCCCGCTAAAAAAAGTTTTGCTGCACAGGCCCGGCCAGGAACTAAAAAATCTTACCCCGCGTTACCTGGAAGATTTGTTATTTGACGAAATTCCCTGGCTGGCCAGGGCTCAAAAGGAACATGACGGCTTTGCCCGGGCGCTAAAAGACAGCGGTGCGGAAGTCTATTATATTGATCACCTGCTGCAGGAAATAGTCGAAGACCCGGATGTAAAAAGTGAATTAATAAAAAAACATCTTAAAGCCAGTCCTTTGATCGAACCGGATGTCATAAATACAATCTATAATTACCTGAGTGAAAAAGAACCCGGACAGCTGGTCTCTACAATAATGGCCGGGCTGCCCAAGCAGGAAATACAGCACCTCAAGCAATACCGGACCTTGAGTGATTTAACCCTGAACAGCTATCCTTTTTACCTGGCTCCCCTGCCAAACATGTACTTTACCAGGGATCACGGGGCGATGATCGGAAATAAACTGCAGGTAAGCAGTATGTTCAACCCGGCCCGCAGGCTGGAAACCATCTTTTTGCGCATGGTCCAAAAATACCATCCCCTGTTTAAAGATGTCGATCTAACCTTTACCGAAGAAATCCCTTACGGTATTGAAGGTGGAGATGTCCTGGTGATCAACTCAGACACCCTGATTATCGGGTTAAGTGAGCGCACTACTGAAGAAGCGATTGAGTGGGTGGCTAATAAGTACCTGGTCGAAAAAGAGCTGGTTAAGCAGATTGTCGTCCTGCAAATCCCTTCCACGCGGACCTATATGCACCTGGATACCGTTTTTACCATGGTGGACCGGGACAAATTTCTTATTTACCCGGGAATAAGTGATACTCTCAGTGTTTACTGGCTGGAAAAAGGCAGGGCAGGGGTAGTCGATGCCAAAAACGGGTTTACTTTAAAAGAAGCGCTGGGCAAAACCCTTGGCGAAAAACAGGTGGATATAATTTATTCGGGTGCTAACGATGAAATTACCGCGGCCAGGGAACAGTGGGGCGACAGCACCAATACGCTCGCTGTCAAACCCGGAACGGTAATCTGTTACGACCGCAATGAGGCGACCAATG
>PUKR01000238.1 GCA_003552365.1 Syntrophomonadaceae bacterium | reverse complement strand
GAAGAACAAGGTAATCAGGGGACTTTACAAGCTGACCTTTGTGGACGATCCCCTCAGGATTTTGAGGGCGGTTCGTTTCGAAAAGCGTTATAACTTTACCATTGAACCTGAGACTTTAAAACTAATTCAAAATGCCGTGGACCGCAGGGTTCTTGAAAAGGTAAGCCGGCACCGTTTAAACCAGGAACTAAAGTTAATTTATAACGAACCTTCACCGGTTAGCATTCTTAAGCGCTTTGACGAATTGAAGCTATTTCCGTTTTTATTTCCCAGGGTCAAAACCGATCAGGGAACCTGGCGTTTTCTTGAGAATATCGAAGCAACCCTCGACATGGTAGAAAAATACAACTGGCGGAACAAGCCTGATCGCGAACTGTTGTACCTGGGCGGTTTGCTTTTAGGTTTGGATTCTGTTGAAAGGTCTGCTATAATAAGGAAGTTAAATTTATCACGGGACAGGGCGTCAACGGTTTTAACCGCATGCCGGGAAATTCCCCGTATAATTCAAGAGCTCAACCAGGCCGGGTTAAACCCCAGTGCGGTAGTAAACTGCCTGGAGCCGCTGCCCGTGGAAACGATTTTAATGGCTTATGCTTTAGCCGATCATAAAACTGTTAAGGATCATTTAAAACTGTACCTGAGTGCTTTGCAGCACATGCAGCCGTCTCTTGGCGGCAGGGATCTGAAAAAGCTGGGATTAACCCCGGGACCGCGCTATAAAAAAATCATCGACAACTTAAAACAGGCAGTTGTTGATGGGGAAGTGCGCACTCCGCAGGAAGAACTTGACTATGTTTTAAAATACCTGGAGGCGGAAAGAGGAAGGGAGGAATTCTGAGATGTTAGGTATGGATCCGGCGGTAATCGCCTTACGGATTCCAGTTTTATTAATTGTAATCACTGTTCATGAATTTGCCCATGCCAGGATGGCTTACCATTTTGGCGATGCCACGGCGCAAAGGCAGGGTCGCATGAACCTTAATCCCATAAACCACCTTGACCCTATCGGTTCACTGATGATCTTACTGGTCGGATTCGGCTGGGCTAAACCGGTGCCAATAAACCCCATTAATTTTAATGAGTACCGTTCGGGATTGCGATGGGTCTCATTTGCCGGTCCGATGGCCAATTTAATCATGGGTTTCTTTAGCCTGCTGCTTTTCAGGATGCTGGTGGGAGCCGGCTTGATCGAGACATTCGGCACGGGGTTACCCTTTATGTTTTTCCAGCAGCTGATAATGATCAATATTTACCTGGCGCTGTTTAACCTGATCCCGATCCCCCCGCTTGACGGTTCCAAGATTTTAATGTCCTTTTTATCAGATGCAAACTTAAGCATTTATTACCAGATTGAGCGTTATGCTCCCCTGATTTTAATTGGATTGATTATCACCGGGATACTGGGACAGATAATTTTCCCGGTTGCCAATCTAATCCTGGAGATTTACAACGCGATAATTAATTTTATTCCGGGCATTTAAGATAGCTTTACACACTACAGGGAGGGTTGCTGCAGATGGATAAAAAAACAGTATTTTCAGGTATCCAGGCTTCAGGGTCTTTACACCTGGGCAATTTTTTAGGGGCAATTAGAAATTGGGTCACAATGCAAAACGAATTCAACAATTATTTTTGTGTGGTAGACCTGCACACGATTACCGTGCCCCAGGATCCCGGTACTCTAAGGGAAAAAACCCGAGAAGTTGCTGGCCTTTTATTTGCCGCCGGAATTATTGAAGAAAATTCAGTGGTATTTGTTCAATCTCACGTTAAAGCCCACTCTGAATTAGCCTGGATTTTGAACTGTATTACTCCCATGGGCTGGCTTCACCGGATGACCCAGTTCAAGGAAAAGTCCAGCAAGCAAAAAGAAGAAGTGAGCGTGGGCCTGTTCGATTACCCGGTATTACAGGCTGCGGACATTCTACTTTACGATACCCATTTAGTACCGGTCGGTGAAGATCAAAAGCAGCACGTAGAACTCTGCCGGGACATCGCCCAGCGGTTTAATTACCTGTACGGAGAGACTTTTGTTTTGCCTGATGCTTTCATTCCTCCCGTAGGAGGCAGGGTAATGGGGCTGTCCAACCCGGAAAAGAAGATGAGCAAGAGCGAAGAAAAAAAAGAGGATTCCATTTTCCTTTTAGATACGCCTGATCAAATCCGCAAAAAATTAAAAAAAGCCACTACGGATTCACTTAAAGATATTCGATTTGATGAAAACCGCCCGGGAGTGAATAACCTGCTTACCGTTTACCAGCTTCTAACCGAAAAAAACAGGGAAGAAATAGAAAGCCACTTTGAGGGCAAAAATTATAAAGAACTTAAAGAGGAACTGGCTGAAACGGTTATAGAAAGCCTCCGCCCCTTACAGGAGAACTACCATGAGCTGGCCGGAGAAGAAGGATACCTGGATCAAATGTTAAGCCGGGGGGCAGAAATTGCCGGTGAAAAGGCGGAAAGTAAAATCAACCAGGTTTGGGAGCAGCTTGGACTGCGCTAATATTTAATTTTTACTTTAACGTTTTTCCGGACAGTAACTTAAATAATAATTACTGCTCAGCCGTCGAGCCGTCGCCATTTTCCGCGATGAACCGGAACCAGTCCAAAAGCATCCCGGCTGAGCAAATGCTAAAAAAGGAAGTTCGGCTTATGGCCCAACAAGAAGGATACACAATAAAACTTCCGACATTTGAAGGGCCTTTTGATCTTTTATTTCACCTGATCAAAAAGGCCGAGGTCGATATATGGTCTGTTTCAATTGCCGAGATAACTGAACAGTACCTGGCATACCTGCAGTCCATGAGGGAGTTAAATCTCGATATTGCAAGCGAGTTCCTGGTAATGGCCGCCACCCTGCTGCGGTTAAAATCAAAACTGCTTTTACCCCGGTCCAACCTGATCAACGAAGAAGAAACGGAAGATGAGCTTTTTGAAATAAACACTGCAGAAGAGCTTTTTCAGCGGTTGGAAGAATATCGCAACTTTAAAGAGGTAGCGCAATACCTGCGCGAAAAAGAAGAAGAACAGAAAAAAATATTCCTGCGTTCTACCGGGGGGCAAAAAGTAATGGTCCTCACCGGCCAGGAGTCGGTATATACTATCTGGGAAGGCGCCCAACACCTGAGCGATATCATGCAGCGCTTCAGCGAGGTGGCTTCCGCCAAAGAGTATACACCGGCTTTCAGCGCGGTGGAGGATTTTGTGATTGCCGATAAGGCCGACTATATTGAATCGACCCTTCAGGAAAAACAAAGGCCGATGCCGATGAAGTCTTTTGTGAACGGTGATAGTCTTTGGGAAATCATTGTTGTTTTTATTGCTTTGCTGGAAATGGCCAGGCAGAAACGGGTTAATTTATTGCAGGAATGCCATTTCGGTCCAATTTTAGTTTCCTTAAAACCCAAAGATGAACAGCATGAGGAGGTTAATGTTGGAGAGAGAACAGCAGAAAATGGTCATTGAAGCGCTGTTATTTTTAACCGAGGAACCGGTAACGGTTAAAAAAATAGGTCAGGTACTCTCGGTTTCACCCGAGGAAGCTGAAAGCCTGGTTTGTGAATTAAAAGAAAACCTATCCCTTTCCGGGCGGGGTATTCAAGTTTTTGAAACAGCCGGTGGATACCAGATGGGGACGTTACCGGAACTGGCGCCTCACCTGGAGAAAGCGTTCAGTGAAGACGTATCGAGCAACCTTTCTACTGCTGCTTTGGAAGTGCTGGCAATAGTTGCCTACAAGCAGCCGGTAACAAGAGTTGAAGTCGAGTCAATCCGCGGAGTCAGGTGCGAACATGTTTTGGACAACCTGGTAAAGCGAAAATTGATCAAGATCAGCGGACGCAAAGAAGGACCCGGCAGACCGCGGCTATACAGCACTACTGCTGATTTTCTCAAATATTTTGGCCTGAAAGATTTAAGTGAACTGCCTGAACTGGAATTGGAATCCCGGCCTTCCGAGGAAACCGGAGAAACTTTAAGCAGAGATGCAGAAATTCCTGCCGGGGTGGAACAAATAAAATACGATTTTGAAAATCAAAATGGGGACCATTAACAGTGCGCCTGGCAAAATATTTGGCTCAATCAGGAGTAGCATCCAGGCGCCGGGCCGAGGAAATAATCAGGCAGGGAAGGGTTGAAATCAATGGAAAGGTTGCAGAGCTGCCCCAGGAGCGAGTCAGCATGCAAGATTCAATCAAGGTTGACGGCGAGCTAATTACCGGCCCCGAAAAGAAACAGTATATCCTTTTGAATAAACCACCGGGGTACATTTCAACCGTAAAAGACACCCACCATCGGCCAACCGTCTTAGACCTGGTTAGAGACATTGAAGCCCGGCTTTATCCTGTAGGCAGGCTGGATGAAGATACAAGCGGTTTGCTTCTGCTGACCAACGACGGGGAACTCGCCCATCGCTTGACCCATCCCCGTTACCAGGTTAAAAAAGTTTACCGGGCTAAAGTAGAGGGATTGCCGGCAGAAGAGTCTTTAAAGTGTTTGCGCGGAGGTATTTACCTGGAGGGTGTTAAAACTGCGCCGGCAGGGGCAGAAATAGTTCATATTTCAACCGACAGGCGAGAAAGCACCCTGGAGATAACTTTGGCTGAAGGGAAAAAACGGCAAGTAAAAAAAATGTGTGAAGCAATAGGCCACCCGGTAAGATATTTAAAACGGGTTAACTT
>PUKR01000186.1 GCA_003552365.1 Syntrophomonadaceae bacterium | reverse complement strand
TTAACCTCGGAGGTAAGGATAAAGGTTTCAACCATGTGACGCCGCAGATCTCTATTATGCAGGTCGGCAAGACGGATAACCGTACGTACCGGGGGGACCTGGATTAAATCCCTGATTTTCATAGCTTAATCTTCCTCCTGGCGGGCACTTTCTTCGCTTTCTGCCGCTTTTACCAGTTTGCGAATTGCCCCGTACAATTCCTTGCGCTGCGGGGATTTTTGCAACAGCTCTTCGAAAAACCTTACAGTTTCCCGGGTTTTATTCAGGTCAATAGCGTCGCGGATTAGTGAAGATTTAGCGGTTTTATCGCCCGGCCGGTGATAAAGTAGTAATTTTAGCAGGGGCCAGGCTTCCTCTTTCCTTCCCATCCGCCGGTAGCTGTAAAGGAGCTGTGATAAAGCAAGCAGGTTATCCGGTTCCAGTTCCCGGGCCTTCAGGTATGCATCCGCCGCCCGGTTCTCGTCGCCTGATTTACGCAGCAGATCGCCTAACAGCAAGTAAAGGTGCGGGTTTTCTTTGCGCCTGCCCACCTTAATAATTTTTTGCAGCTGGGAAGCTGCTTCAGACGGTTCCAGCTTTTCCAATTTTGCCCGCATTTGTTCTGCGTAGGGAATGAAGTCATCTTCTTTGATTTCACCGGGCAAAATATCTTCCGGTAGAGGGTTTTCATTGCCGGCGTGGGATTCTTTTGGCTTGAGCTTTTTTTGCAGGGTGTTATGTTGTTTGAACAGGTAGCTGTCGTCAGGGTTATTTTGCAAAGCTTCCCTTAAAACTCTCACGGCTTCCTGGGCTTTATCGTCCAGTTCCAGGGCCCGGGCCAGCCGTCCTGCCCGGAAAGAATTGGGGGCAATCTGGTAAGCTTTTTGTAGGTTCTCCACTGCTTCACCGGCCTGCTTATTTTCCAGGGCTGCCATTCCCAGCACGGTTAGAGCGGTTACCTGCCGGGGATCTTTTTCAAGCACCTCCAGGGCAGTTTGCCTGGCTTCTGCCAGGTTGCCTTGCCGCTGGAGTACATCTGCCAGGTTGGCTTTAATCATGTTATGTTCAAAACTGCCGGAGGTATAATTTGCCAGTTCTTCATGAAGAAGCATCTCTGCTTCCAGGAACTGTTTTTTTCTCCGCAGTTGCCAGCTTTGATCGATTATTTCTTTACAATCTTTTTTGGCCATTACAGTTAACTTCCCGTTCCTTTTTTTGTAGGTGACTGTTAAGCCTGATTTAAGTTAACCCCGGCAGGCAATTTAATCCCCAGTTTTGTAATAACTGAACAGGCACTATTAATAATAACATTAAATTTAAATATGTAATATTCCTTCTAAACCGGGGTAATTATTTAAACTTCGCCGTTTCTGTAGCCCTTCCTGCCCCTCTTCTAGTATAACTGCCATTTTTAATGCTTTTACTTGTTTTCCTTGACCAGGTAAGCTGAAACAAAGGCCATAATTAAAAGTAAAACAGAAAATACTATAACTTGCTGGAATACCGGCCACGGGTATGTCATTATCCCGCCGGCAAATTCACCTTCCCATCCCCGTTCCAGGATAAAGCCGACAGTGATCTGGGCTAAAGCTGTGCCCACAAAACCGCCGCTGTTGGCTATTCCGACAGCTACCCCTGAATAATTGAAATCTTGTAGCTCCCGGGAAAGAACCATGGTTAAAATAAGGCTGGGAGTAAAAAAGCCCAGGGCAAAAAGAGAAGGGTAGATCAAGAAACCTGCACTGCTATCAAAATTAGGTAATAAAAGCAGGCCAGCGGTGAAAATGGTCAGGGTGCCGGAAGAAAGCAGCAGGACCGGTCGGCGTTTTTCTCCGAACCGATCAGAGAGGTGTCCCAGGGCAGGCCCTCCCAGCATATAGCTTAGTCCCATAAAAGTAATAAAGAATGAGGCCTGGCTGATTTCATAGCCGGCTTTACCAACCAAAAGGGGATAACTCCATACACCGAGAAAAGCGGCATAGGAGCCGTAAATACCAAAATGGCACATAAAGAGCAGCCAGCTGGCCTTGTCTTTAAGTACTACCAGAGCTCCTCTCAGGGTGGCTTGTAATTCTTCCTTAAAGCTAACAGTTCTTGTTACCTCGGGGGTGTTAAAGGAGTCTTTGGTGAATATTAGGTTGCTCAACAACAACAGAATTGCAAATATCGCCAACAGGAAGATGGTTTCCCGCCAGCCGAAATTGAGAATTCCGGCCATCAGGGGGCTGCCGGCTAAAATTATACCCATGCTGGCGCCAACGCCACCTACGCCGGCCAGGAGGGCAAAAACGCGGCCTGAAAAATATAATCCCTGGACTTTAAGCAGCGCTCCCCAGATAAATGCAGCACCAAAACTAATAATTATTCTACCCAGGAATAGTTGGGTAAAGGAAACTGCCGAAGCAAAAATAAGGGTGCCGGCGCCCATTATTAAGAATGCGATTGTGGCTATTTTCCGGGGGCCCCACAGGTCTAAGGCAAAACCGGCCGGGACTTGCATTAAAGGGTAAAGGTAAAAGTAGGAAGATGAAAGAAGGGCAAAACTGCTGCTTCCCATGGCGAAGCTTTCGGTAAAGACATCCTGCAGGCTTGCGGTAGCAAACCGGTGTAAAACAACCAAAACAAAACCGAAAAACAGGGTTAGCCAGCTTAGTAAGGGAAAATAGTTAGATATCCCGCTCTTATTACGGGGTTGACTTGACTCCATTAATTACTAGCGCCTCCGGTTGTAACAATCCTTGAATAATCTAAGGTAGTCGTTTTTGGTAACCGGGCGGCAGTTGCTGGGGGTTGAACCGTTTGCAGCAGAAATTTCCGCCAGGTACTCAAAGTCTGCCGGGTTGACCCGGTCAAGTTCGGAAAAATGAGGAATGCTGATTTCATTAGACAACCGGTCTAGCTGTTCAACCAGGTTTTCCGATGCCTTTTTTGGGTCAAGCTTATTTGCCGCCAGGCCGCAGATCGAAGCGATGCGGGCATGGCGCTCCGGATCATGCCCGGCATTAAATGCTGTAACGACGGGCAAAAACATGGAATTGGCCACTCCATGCGGAGTGTCGTAGAGACTGCCCACCGCTTCAGCCATACAGTGAACCGACCCCACATCAGCGTGAG
Source organism: Syntrophomonadaceae bacterium (assembly GCA_003552365.1). Taxonomy (GTDB): domain Bacteria; phylum Bacillota; class Dethiobacteria; order DTU022; family DTU022; genus B1SED10-74M. Next base: position 1,639 of record PUKR01000186.1, on the reverse strand, counting down.
AAAAAGCGAGCCCGGCCATTAAAGACCCGTTCATCAAGTCGTTGCGGGCCAGCTTGTTGCTGCCGTCCCGGACCGCAACCGGGAGAGCCGGGTAAATTTTTTCTACGGCGGCCAGGGCCAGGGCATCCGACAAAGGATTAGCCTTCTTGCAGGTGTAGGCTTCTACAGCATGAACCAGGGCATCCATTCCGGTTGATGCGGTTAACTCTGCAGGAAGAGAGCAGGTGGTTTCGGGATCGACCAGGGCCAGTTTGGGAGCCAGCAAAACGTCTTTTATTGTCATTTTCACATTTCTTTTGGTGTCGGTTATTACTGCAGAGCGGGTAACTTCAGAACCGGTTCCGGCAGTGGTGGGTATTGCGGCGATAGCAGTTATTTTACCGGTGATTTTGCCGCTGCCGGTGTAAGAAGAAAGTGGTTTTTCCCGGGTTTTTAAAAGGGCGATCGCTTTGGCTGAATCTATAACCGATCCACCGCCCACGGCCACAATAATATCAGCACTAATCTGCCTTGCCAGCTTGCTACCGGCTTCGCAGTCCCTGTCTTTCGGGTTGGGCTCAACCCGGTCAAAAACGGTTATATCAAAAGCTTGTTCTTTTAAGGAACAGACTACCTGATCACAAATTCCGGAATTTTGTATGCCCCGGTCGGTTACAACTAATACTTTGTTGCCCGCAAATATCCGGCTAATTAGTTTTCCGGTTTGACTAAGCAGCCCTGCTGCAAATTCAATCCTGGTGGGCAGGTGAAAACCGAAGTTCATAGTCATTTGAATCGCTCCTCCTATACTATAGTTTAGACAACCCACTAGAAGTGGTTAATTGTACTTCCCTGCCCGACTGTTTGATAATGTTTGTGCAAACGGCCCGGTGCGTCCCTTAAAAGGCGCACCTTAGGCCGACCGCCCTGTGGTCAGTGGCAAGAGGGCCGGAAGATCCTGGAAAGCGGTAGCAATGGCCAACAAAGAAAAGAGTGTAGCTTATTAAAAGCCTCCCGGCCCGGGACCGGGAGGCGTTGCTTTGATTATCCCTGTCCACCGGGACAGTTAAAGTTCATCTCTTAGCAGCTCAAGGGCGCGTTCAAGCTTACGGTCGTCCTTTTCTATCAGGCTTTCGATTTCCTCATGCATTCTTCGCACGGTTAAATCGCTCATTTCACCGGTAGCAGAAATCTCATGATCCGCCTGGAATCCTTCCAGGGCGCTGGCAGTAGTGCCGTCGAAATTGCCGGTTACCTCGTAATCATAGTAGCCAAATTCTTTTAAGACTTCCTGAAGAGTTTCGACTTCTTTACCTTCATCTCCTTCAGCCAGGTCAGTACTAATTGGTTTCATGGCCAGTTCGCCCACTTCGGGAGGATCTTTTTCAATATCGGGGGTAAGACCCTCTTCATGAATAACCCTTCCGTCGGGGGTTTGATACTGGGCCACTGTATACTGCAGGGCGCCCCCGTTGCTTAGTCCTCTCACATTTTGCACTGAAGCTTTACCAAAAGTGCTGGTGCCAACAATGGTAGCTGTGTCGGTATCCTGAAGGGCCCCGGCTAAAACTTCTGAAGCACTGCTGCTTGCTTCATTGACCAGGACTGCCATGGGAATATCGAGTCCACCTGTCCTGGATTCGTAAGTTTCTATTTTTTC
>PUKR01000010.1 GCA_003552365.1 Syntrophomonadaceae bacterium | reverse complement strand
CACAGGTTATTTGCGGGGATGAAGACCGGTTGACCCCGGTTAAATACAGCCAATACCTTAAAGATAATCTAAGCCGGGGAAGACTTGAGGTTATCGAGGGCGCCGGGCATATGGTTATGTTAGAAAAGCCGGAAGAAGTAAATCAGGCCATAGCTAAATTTATCGAGGAGGCTTTTTAGATGAATAAAAAAAGCAGCTACATGAACCTTGATGTTACCCTGAAAGAAGCTGTAGACAATTTTTCTACCCTTGACCACGAAGAGGTAGCATCTAATGCCGGGGTTGAAATAAACCGGGAAGAGCAGTCGTTTATCATGCCCTTTCTCGATCAAACTTTCAGGGTAAAGTATCCTGCCGGAGATATTATTGGTGAAGACGGCAATCCCGCTTCGCAGTATCTTGCTATTATAATGCTCCATTACCTGACAACAGCTGACGGGACTCCTTTAACCGGCAAATGGATCGACTACCGCCACTTACCGGGCGGACATATTTACGTGGAACCTTTCAAGAAAAGAGCGGTTACTCCTTTCTTAAAAACATTCGGCGAGCATCCGGAAAAGTTCCGGGAAGCAGCTGAAGCCCTTGGCGGGTATTCCCTGTCTATGAGCGGAATCAGGATGGTAGTCCCGGTTATGCCCATGGTTCCTCTTTGTTTTGTCCTCTGGCCCGGTGATGAAGAAATATCTTCTTCGGCGAATGTCCTGTTTGATGAGTCTGCACCCTCTTACCTGCCTACAGAAGATTACGCTCATTTACCGGCAATTGTTAACGGGGCGATGAAAGCTAAAGCAGGTTTTAAGAAAAAGTGAATTCCTCCAAAAAGGAATTCACCAGGCAATTGTTTTACATTTCCCTCCGCCCGTTAATGGCCCGGCTCAGGGTTAATTCATCGGCATATTCTATATCGCCGCCCACAGGGAGGCCGAAGGCTATTCGGGTTACCCTGACCGGTAGAGGGCTTATTAGTTTTGCCACATAACTGGCCGTTGCATCCCCCTCAACATTGGGGTTGGTCGCAATAATCGCTTCCTTGACATCCTGCTGCTCAAGGCGTTGGACCAGTTGATCAAGTCTTAACTCTCCCGGTCCGATCCCGTCAAGCGGAGAAAGGGCCCCGTGCAAAACATGGTATAGACCCCTGTACTGACCTGTCCGTTCAAGCACCAGTACATCTTTCGGTTCCTGAACAATACAGATCAAGGCATGGTCACGCTTTGAATCGCTGCAATACGGGCACTTTTCTTCCTCTGCCAGGCTGCCGCAAGTGGAGCAATAAGTCAGCTTATCCTTAGCCTCCACCATGGCTCTGGCGATGGCAACAACCTCTTCTCGTGAACAGTCAAGCAGGTAAAAAGCCAACCTTTGTGCCATCTTTGGCCCTATACCCGGGAAACGGCGAAACACCTCGATCAGCTTATATAATGCGTTCGGATATACCATCGCCCCTGTAAATAGCCTCCTTGTTTATCGATTACTGGTTTATCGATTTCTGCTTAAATGTTGCCCGGTAACCTTTAAAACATTCCCGGGGGCAAGTTCATTCCACCGGTTATTTTTTGCATTTCCGAGGCGACCATATCGTCAACCTTTTGAAATGCTTCATTTACAGCGGCAACAATCATATCTTCAAGCATTTCTTTATTATCTTCCCCCAGTGCTTCCGGGTCGATATTCAAAGAAACTAAATTTTTCTGCCCGTCGGCAACCACCCGGACTGCTCCACCGCCGCTGGAGCTTTCCACAGTTTTCGATGCTAATTCTTCCTGCATCCGGCTCATTTCGGCCTGGGCCTTCTGCAACTGTTTCATCATTTTTGACATTCCACCATTCGGCATCTATAACCCTCCTTCCAGAAATAATTAAGCGTTACTCGGGATCAACGAACTCTCCTTCAAAAATTTCCAGTGCATCTTCTGCACCGGGAGCTGCTTTCCCTTTTTCATTGTTTTCCCTGCCAGCTTCTTTTCTTTCAGCCTCTTCAGCATATTTAACTTCAGGAGTTTCTTCAGGTTCCTGCTGAGCTGAACCAGTGCAGTTTATATCATCTTCCCTAAATTCAGCTTCTCTTTCAACCTCTTTAGTACCGCTCTCCTCGTAATAGCCAGGAAAATCCGGTGGGGAGCTACCTTGCAATCCTGAGGCACCCTCAATGATTTCAGCCTTTATTCTAACCGGCATCCGGCAAAAAGCAGATAAGACTTCTTCAACAAGTTTCCGGTGGCTATCTTCCATCAGCCTCATTTGATGTATAGCATATTCAGCTTTATAACTCAAACATATTAGTTCTCCGCGAAAATCTTCCACTTCGGCCGGCTCCAACCAGGCTGCCGTACTTTTTTGTTTTTTCTTCAGCTGTTCGAGAATTTTGGGCCAGGCTGCCTTAATTTTTTTTAATTTGCTTTCCGCATTTTCAGTTTCTTTATTAAATTCTTCTTCGGAGATAGACTCTTTAAAACTACTATCAACCGCTTTAGCAGCGGCTGTTTTTTCTTTTGCTTCCGCTCCCTTATTTTCACTCGCTGCTATCTTTTGGTGCTTTGCTGACCCTGAAGCAGGATTAGCCTTAGCTTCTGACATTTGCGGGTCTCCTGCCCTGCCATCCGCTCGGTAACCATCGCTATGGGAAACGTGAGGCTCTGCCTGTGTTTTAGCATTCGCCGACTTATGAAATCCCGACTGCCGCTCATCCTCTGCACCCTTATTATCAAGCCCCGGATCATCTATGGTGAAATCTTCCCGGCCGGGCTGCGAAATCGGCGCAGTCTTAATTCGCCCATGCATAAGCCTGATCAGGCGAATAAAAGCCACTTCAAGAATGTACTGTGGGAAATGAGCATGGCGTAGCTCTCCCCTGACTTCATGCATTAATTCCACGATCTCGAGCAGAATTTGTCCGGGAATTTGCCCCCGGTACTTATCTGCCAGGCTTTCAAGCCCGTAATGTTCATCAACCCCCTGTTGATTTTTTGCCTCACCGGCAGAAAGCAAGAGCCTGCTGAACACAAAGTTTAAATCGCGCAACAATAACTGCAGATCGCGGCCGCTGTAGATAATTTGTTTTAAAACCTCAAAACCGTTCGCCGGATCGTTATCAATAACGGCCTTGATCAGTTCATCGATAGTTTCAGTCCTGGTCGCCCCGGTCACTATTCTGACATGTTCTGCGGTTATCTGTGCTTCTGCGTAAGCTGAGCACTGTTCAAGGATACCAAGGGCATCGCGTAAAGACCCGTCGGCCAACCTGGCAATCAACCAGACCGCTTCCGGATCGGATTCCCAGTTTTCCTGTTCTAAAACATACTTCAATCTTTGGTGGATCTGGTCGACAGTGAGAAGATGAAAATCAAATCGCTGGCAGCGCGAAACAATAGTAGAGGGAAGCCGGGAAGGATCCGTGGTTGCCAGGACAAAGACTACATCCCGTGGAGGTTCTTCAAGTGTTTTAAGGAAAGCATTGCAAGCTTCAGTAGTTAGCATATGGGCTTCATCAATGATGTAAACCTTAAACCGGCTCTCGGCGCTGGCATAACGCGTTCTTTCTCTCAATTCCCGAATTTCATCGATACCCCGGTTGGAAGCCGCGTCCATTTCGATAACGTCAATTGAAACCCCTGTAGAAATATTCGAGCAGGGCCTGCAGTTACTACACGGCTCGGGAGCAGGGTAGTGATCGCAGTTCATCGTCCTGGCCAATATTTTAGCAACAGTGGTTTTTCCCGTCCCGCGGGGACCGCTAAAAAGATAAGCGTGGGCCAAACGTCCGCTGCTTAAAGCATTACTTAAAGTCCGGGTTATATGCTCCTGTCCGGTTATATCGGCGAAAGTTAGAGGACGATGACGCCTGTAAAGGCTTTGATAAGCCACGGTCTGCAAACACCTCTGCTATTTGTTGCCTGCTAAAAGAATAGCACAATAATTAAAGGCCGTGCACCTACCTTTGACCGCCATTCCCAGGCGCATTCCAGGCAGTTAGCTCCGGCCCGGTATCCCCGTGGCACCCGCAAGGACTCACTTACCGCTGCTTCCTTCCGGACCTGACGGGGTTTATGAGCTTGCGCCGCACGGGACCAGGCCTTCAACACCACTTACCTGGCGCAGACCCTGAAAATGCACGGCCGCGGGCAGGAATTAAACCCCGCTATAGCGGATTGCGGGTTCAGGGCACCGCTACCTCCCCGTCTAGCACGGCCAAACTAAAAAATTGGCGGAGAGAGTGGGATTTGAACCCACGAGACGAGGTTTTGCCCCGTCTACTCGCTTTCCAGGCGAGCGCCTTCAGCCAGACTCAGCCATCTCTCCGCATTTAACCTATTATCTTGTGCGATTCATATTATACAATGAAAATAACCCGGTTTCAACAGGGGATAACCTGTGTGTTTCATTCAGGGCATTAAACAACACCATTAATTACAAGGGAAGCTTGTGCTTTCACCCAAACAAGCTACTATCAATAGCCAAAGATACAAACTTAATTCACCTAGAAAATGTAACCCTGACTAGCCTGCTGCCCTGGAGATTTTGTGATAGACTAGAAAATAACTTTTCAGCGGAACAGGGGACGGTTCTTTGTCTCGGAACAGGGAACTGTCCCTTTGACGGCGTTTCGACGGGAACAGAGAACCGTCCCCTGTTCCGGTGCTACATTATTAAAGATAGGGGAGAACTTGCCATATGTTAAATCAAATACTTTTAGAGGAAAATATCGATCGGATTGCCATGCCTGAAAACCT
>PUKR01000072.1 GCA_003552365.1 Syntrophomonadaceae bacterium | reverse complement strand
CCGTCCCGGTCGAAATTGGCCTTGCCGCTTTCTTCACCGTACTTGATCATCTGATCTGCCAGTTTTGGCAGGTCTTTTTTATCGACGATCTTTATTTCAATGAAGTCCTCACCTTTTGCCTTGGGAGCGGTCCTGGCGGCTACAGCCATCATCCCGGCAATGTTTTGCATGAAATTTTCCATCTTATATCACCTCCGTTAATTGATTTCTTAATAGAATTCGCTTTATTTAGGGCAGTTCCTCTTTAATCATATTTATTTGATCTTTTTGAAGGATTATTTTTTCCGGTGGCGAAAAGTATAAGTTGTTCATAAGTGAACCGTTGACGAACGGGGTTAGCCTGTTGCCTGGCCGGTTCCTGCCGGCCGGTATTTTGGGAAGCACTGCTGTTCCAGGGAAAATGAGGACAGCGGGAGCACGTCAACGAGGGAAAGTGCGCCTAGGGTTCCGCCGGAAGGCAGCGGCAAATGCTGTTTTTTTGCAGGTGTCATGTTCCGGGCCTGGTCCGAGTGGCGCAGGCATCCATGACAACATGAGGATCCTGGATTTAGGATGCCACACCGGAGGGATAAAAGCCCAGGCGGGTAGGTTTCACTCGATACCTATCTGTCCGGGCTTTCTACATTATTCCGGGAGGTGATGCTTACAAGCTCTGCAGTAAAGGTTCCGAGTTCGGTATATTAAATTAGCATATTGCCTGTTTTATAAGTTGTTTCTTCACTATGCACTCATAAACCAGCCGAAGGAGGAGAAGGATGGAAAAGTTTTTTAAGTTTAATGAAAACAAGACTGATTTTAAAACCGAGATAACCGCCGGCGCTACCACGTTCATGACCATGGCCTACATTATTTTTGTTAACCCCGATATTTTAAGCGCCGCCGGAATGGAATTCGGGGCAGTGATGACGGCGACAATTATTGCTGCCGGGGTGACTACCATCTTGATGGGACTGTTGACTAACTACCCCTTTGCCCTGGCCAGCGGGATGGGTTTGAACGCCTTTTTTGCTTTCGTGGTCGCAGCCCAGTACGGCTGGCAGGCGGCCCTGGGCGCCGTATTTATATCCGGGGTGGTGTTTTTGATTTTAGCTGTAACCGGCGCGGTTACATATATCGATGCAGCGGTGCCGGGCAGCTTAAAAAACGCCGTGGCCGCCGGGATCGGCCTTTTCATTGCCTTTATCGGCCTGCAGAATGCCGGTATTATTGTGGAATACGAAGCAACCATGATAACCCTGGGCGACCTGACTGAAAGCGGACCGATTCTTTCTTTGATCGGCCTTTTATTTATTGCCATTCTGATGGCCCGCAGGGTAAAGGGCGCAATTTTGATCGGGATTTTGTTAACCACCGTAGTAAGTTTTATTATCGGTTTCCAACCGGTTCCCACCGGCCTGGGCGATATTTTTGGCCCCCCGGCCAGCCTGTCGCCTATATTACTAGAATTTGATTTAAGGGCCACCCTGGCCATTCCGTTCTTTGTGATCTTTTCTTTCGTCTTTGTCGATGTGTTTGACACCATGGGCACCCTGTTAGGTACCGGGGCTCGGGCCGGCTACCTGGATGAAAAGGGCCGCCTGCCCAAGGTAAATAAAGCTATGCTGGCCGATGCAATCGGGACCATGGGCGGTGCCATGATCGGCACCAGCACCGTAACCACTTACATCGAGTCGACTGCCGGTATATCAGAGGGAGGCCGGACCGGCTTTACTTCAATCATTGTCGGGATTTTATTTTTCCTGACCCTTTTCCTGGCCCCGCTTGCCGGGCTCGTGCCCGGGGAGGCCACTGCCCCCGCCCTGATCGTGGTCGGAGTTTTAATGATGGCTTCTGTTATGCGTATCGATTTTAACGATTTCACCGAAGCGTTGCCGGCCTTTTTAACCATTATTTTCATGCCCCTGGCATACAGTATTGCTGACGGAATTGCCTTTGGTTTTATTGCATTCCCCATTGTCAAGCTGGTTGCCGGCAGGGGCAAGGAAGTGCACTGGCTGCTTTATATCCTGGCCGTAATCTCCCTGGTCCACTTTTTCTGGGCCTCTTAAGTTAGATGTATAACGGTTATAAAATGAAACAGAAGTTTATGTGTCGATAAAAAGATCTTCTAAAAAGATCGGCTAATGGAGTTGATTGGAATGTCTGATGATTCAAAGCTAAAAGTGGGAATTGTGATGGGCAGCGATTCTGACCTGCCGATCATGCGTAAGTGCGCCGAAGCCCTGGAACACTTCGGGGTCGGCTATGAGTTTGTGATTTCGAGCGCCCACCGTCACCCGGAAAAGACCGCCCGCTATGCCAGGGGTGCGGCCGATGCCGGGTTGAAAGTAATTGTGGCCGGTGCCGGGGGAGCGGCGCACCTTCCCGGGGTTATTGCTTCCATGACCATGCTGCCGGTAATCGGGGTGCCGATTGCCATTGAACCGCTGCAGGGGGTTGATTCACTGTACTCGATTGTGCAAATGCCCCAGGGTATCCCGGTGGCCACGGTTGCCGTAAACGGGGCCTATAACGCGGGGCTTTTGGCCGTGCAGATCATGGCCCTGGAAGATGATAATTTGCGCAACAAGCTGAACAGCTACCGGCAGTCGCTGGCGGCAAAAGTGGAGGAAAAGGACTGCCGGCTGCGTGAGGATGAAGCGCAGTGCAGGCGTTCGGATGAAGGTGATCAGAAGTGATTGAGCGCTACACCGGGCAGGAAATGGGCCGGATCTGGAGCCTGGAAAATCGCTACCGCAAGTTTCTTGACGTGGAAATTCTTGCCGCGGAGGCCTGGGCCAGGCTGGGTTTAATTCCGGGTGAGGCCGCAGAGAAGATTGCTTCTAATGCCACTTTTGACGTGCGGCGGATCGAGGAGCTGGAAAAAGAAACCCGGCACGATGTAGTCGCCTTTACCCGCTGTGTGGCTGAATCGCTGGGCGAAGAAAGCCGCTTTTTTCACTACGGCCTTACTTCTTACGATATTGTGGATACAGCCCTGTCTGTCTTGCTCTGCGAGGCGGCAGGGCTGCTTGATCAAGAGCTGAACAGGCTTGAAGAGGCCCTGAAAGAGCAGGCTTTAAAATATAAGGATACAGCCATGGTCGGAAGGACTCACGGGGTCCACGCCGAACCGACCAGCCTGGGCTTGAAGTTTGCCCTCTGGCTGGCCGAAGTGCAGCGGGGCCGAAAGCGGCTGCAGCAGGCGAAAGAGGCGGTGCGGGTGGGAAAAATCTCCGGCGCCGTCGGCAACTTCGCCCATAGCGATCCCTTCATTGAAGAGTACGTCTGTGAGAGGTTGGGCCTGGAACCGGACCCGGTATCCACCCAGGTCCTGCAGCGCGACCGCCACGGGGAATTTGTGGGAGTGCTGGCACTAATCGGGGCTACCCTGGAAAAAATTGCTTTAGAGGTGCGCAACCTGCAGCGCACTGAAACCAGAGAATTAGAAGAGCCTTTTTACAGCGGCCAAAAAGGTTCTTCGGCGATGCCGCATAAGAAAAACCCGGTTACCTGCGAACAGGTTTGCGGGCTGGCCCGGCTTTTAAGGGGGTATGCCACTACCGCGCTTGAAAATGTAGCCCTGTGGCATGAACGCGATATTTCGCATTCCTCGGTGGAGAGGGTTATTTTGCCGGACAGCACTATTGTTACCGACCATTTAATCAGGCAGATGACCCGGGTGGTCAGTGAACTTAAAGTCAACCATCAAAAATTGGAAGAGAATTTGGCCTTGACCGGCGGGTTGATTTATTCCCAGCGGGTGCTCCTGGAGCTGGTTGAAAGCGGTTTGTCACGAGAAGAAGCTTACGATCTGGTGCAGCGCCTGGCCCTTCAGTCCTGGGAAGAGGGCTTTTCTTTCAAGGAACTGCTTTCCGGGGAAGCTAAAATCATGGAAAGACTGGATCAAAATAAACTGGAAGACTGTTTCGATCCTTCCTATTACCTGCGCCGGGTCGAATATATTTACCGGCGCCTGGGGCTTGCATAGTTTTTTACTGCCAGTTTTTTACGAGCGTTAAGTTTTAAGGCAGGGCGAATAAATTACAAATTAAAAAACAGGAGTGAGTTAAAGTGAACCAGGAGTACAGCCAGATCAGTAAGGGCGACTTTTTATACGAGGGTAAGGCCAAGAAAATCTTTCGCACCAGCGACCCGGCTTATTTCTGGGTTGAATTTAAAGACGACGCTACCGCTTTTGACGGAGAAAAAAAGGATCGCCTGGACGACAAGGGGATTTTAAACAACCGCCTTTCAGAAATATTTTTTAGCTTTTTGGAAAAACAGGGAATTAGAAGCCACTTTGCGAAGAAATTGAGCGAGCGGGAGATGCTGGTAAAGGCTTTGGAAATTATCCCGGTGGAAGTGATTGTGCGTAATATTGCCACCGGCAGTATGTCCAAGCGCCTGGGGATCCCCGAAAAAACCCCGCTTAAGAAGACAGTGATGGAATTTTCGTTGAAAAATGACGAGCTGCATGACCCGATGATCAACCATTACCATATTTATGCCCTTGAGCTGGCCGAGCCTGAAGAAATGGACGAAATAGAAAAGACCGCCCTGCAGATAAATCAGCTTCTGGGGCCGTACTTGAAGGAAAAAGGGCTGATCCTGGTTGATTTTAAACTGGAATTCGGGCGGCATGAAGGTGAAATTTTACTGGGGGATGAAATAACTCCCGATACCTGCCGCTTCTGGGACGCTCAAAGCGGAGAAAAATTAGACAAGGACCGTTTTCGCCGGGACATGGGCGGAGTGATTG
>PUKR01000059.1 GCA_003552365.1 Syntrophomonadaceae bacterium | reverse complement strand
GGCTGAGCAGCAACTACTTTTTTGCTAATTGGTCTTGACTGAACCTCAAAACTTCTATATAATTCCTATTAGAATTATAGGTTATTTGTTGTCAGTTTGTCAACACCCGTTTCAAATTTTATAACACTAACAAACGGGATTTACGCTTACAGGCGTGAAAATACAAAAATACTGCAAGGAGAGATGCGCAATGAAAACAAAGGATAACCTGATGGCCGCTTTTGCCGGCGAATCACAGGCTAACCGCAAGTACCTGGCATTTGCACAAAAGGCTGAAGAGGAAGGTTACAAAAATGTCGGAAGGATGTTTAGGGCAATTGCCGAAGCTGAAACCATTCATGCTCTAAAGCACTTCGAAATCGCCGAAAAGGTGGGTAGCACCCGGGAAAACCTTAATGCAGCGTCTGAGGGCGAGCACTATGAATTTACCGAAATGTATCCTGAATTTATTGAAGCCGCCCAGCAGGAGGGGCAAAACAAGGCCCTGCAAAGCTTTGAATACGCCAATGCCGCTGAAAAAGTGCACGGCGGTATATTTGAAGATTTAAAAGAAAAAATTGCAGCAAACACAGATGCCGAAGATAATGAAATAGCTTTGTGTCCCGTATGCGGCTGGGTTGGTATGGAACCGGTTCCCGACCGGTGCCCGATTTGCAATACTTCTAAAAAAGCCTTCAAACAATTTTAAGTTTGTCTTGCTCCTTTCAAGTAAACACCTTAGAAAGCCGGGCTCAAAAAGGGCCCGGCTACTTTTAACTGTTTCAGTATAACTTGATTAATTTTTTATCCTGTAAAATCAGCAAAAATTGTCGAGTGCAGCAAGTAAACCCGGTTGTATTTCAGGGCAAGTTCGTAAAAGAAACCCAACAAGTACTGCCGGTCATTATTCTTTTGGCTCAAATAAATATCTTTTTCTTCCGGCTCAGCTTTATCTTTATAATATCCCCAGAGGTGATCGATTACATTTGCAAATGCCGAAGCAGGTACAGGCTTTTTCATTATTTCCAGGATCTGCTCAATCAAAAAACCGGCTTCATTTAAAGGATATTTATTTGCTCTCATCAATTGCCCCTGGATCTCCTTATAGTACCTGTAATTTCTGGCCATTACCGAATACTTGTGGTGAGCCCAAAAGTCAAAAGCATTCTTGGGCAGGGGAATTCTGCCGCTTTGATCTCTGTCCCTGTATTTTTGTTTCAATATCGCAAACTGTGCTGCCGGTGAATCAATATATCCCATTCTTTTTTCTGCTTCAGGCAAACTTTCACATTTCCCGGGTTCAGCACAGGGACTTTTATGCTTAAAACCGCGCAGCTTCATTTCCAGCACAGTAAGCTCATGCATGCGTCTTAATGGTATCAGGTTACCGCTCCATCGCCGGGTTTCAGGGTGATTGGCATAACCTTTCTTCTTGCCGGCAAGTACGCTGTACAGCGCATGAATTTCAGCATGCTGGCCAAGCAGATTTTGCCTGGAGAGATAACCCGGATGGATGTCCCACACCCGCAAAATTAATCATCCTTTCCCTGCTAATCATAAGTCAGCTTCGATCATAAATATAGGGCAAAGTTAACATAAACCGCTTCGATACCTGGCAACTGATAATTATTCCCGGCGAAGTTGTTTGACGGAATTTCACAGATAAGCTATTATCATAATCAAATCGCGTTAGTTTAAGGAGGCAGTATAAATGCAAAGCTATATGTGCGAACTCTGTGACTACACCTACGATCCCCGGCAAGGTGATCCCGAAAACGGCATCTCTCCGGGAACCGCATTTGAAGATCTCCCCGACACCTGGAAATGTCCGGTCTGCGGGGCTGATAAAGATGAGTTCCAGGCTGTTCCTGACAAGGCTTAAAAATCAGGCAGGTTTATCCTTCAAAAATGTTGAATCAGAAAAATCGGGACAGGTCTCAATCCTGTCCCGATAATCATAATAGCCAGCCTAAATTTCTTTGACCACAAAACTTCCCAGCTTCCAAATACCAACCCAGTCTATGGAATACGCGTTTTGTGCCATTTCATTTCGCACGTAGAAAGGGATGCCTTCTACCTCTATTTCCTGGTAATTTTCTTCCATTTCCGGTTTACCTGCTTGCACGGCAGGAGTTACAGTTGTTCCCCCTCAGCCTCCGCGGCAAACCAGGTAAAGGGTGTAAGGGGTTTTACCGTTTTTCATTTTGTCCAGGGCTGATGAAGTTATTTTTATTTTAGCCATAAATATCCCTCCTGTCTTTATTCTTTTTAAGAATCATTCTTATTATAACATATGATACCCCTGCAGGTATATAGAAAAAGGATTAAGTATGCAGGTTGGAGAAATAATTATTGTGCCTGTTCAATACAAGGCTGTGGAATGAGCTGCCTGAAATGAGGAGCCCTGCTCGTAGATCTTTCAAGCAGAAATTTAAGTTAAAGCAGAACGGAGTGATATAATGCGCATAATCATCGCCCCCGACAAATTCAAAGGCAGTATGACCGCAACAGAAGCAGCTAAACAAATTAAAGAAGGGGTAGAAAAAGTGTTCCCCGGCTCGGAACTATTTCTATTCCCCCTCTCCGACGGCGGGGAAGGCCTGGTAGAATCTCTGGCCGGGAAATCAGGTGATAATATTAAGGTTAACAGGGTAACCGGACCGCTTGGCGACAAAGTTGATGCCATGTGGGGAGTTAATGATCAGGGAAATACAGCCGTGATCGAAATGGCCGCTGCCTCCGGGCTCTACCTGGTTCCCGAAGATAAAAGAAACCCGCTGATTACCACTACTTACGGAACCGGTGAGTTAATAAAAGCAGCCCTGGATCATGGTTGCAGCAAGCTGGTTATTGGAATCGGGGGCAGTGCCACCAACGACGGAGGAGCGGGTATGGCCCAGGCTCTTGGCGCAAATTTTTTGGATCACTCCGGCAATAAGCTGGGATTTGGCGGGGCTGAGCTCAGCAAGCTGGCGCGGATTGAGCTTTCAGGAATCAACAGCCGACTTTCCGAAGTTAAGGTGCAGGTTGCCTGTGATGTAGATAACCCCCTGACCGGCCCCAAAGGAGCCTCACATATCTACGGGCCGCAAAAGGGAGCGACTCCGGATATGATCAAAAAACTTGATCAAGCCTTAAAAAATTATGCCCTGATTATAAAAAAGGACCTCGGGATTGAGGTTAATGACCTGCCCGGATCCGGGGCGGCCGGAGGCCTAGGCGCGGGGTTAATCGCTTTCCTGGGAGCAGAACTGCGTTCCGGAATTGAACTGGTGCTTGAGGCGATAAATATTGATCATTACTTGAAAGCTGCAGATCTATTAATTACCGCCGAAGGTAAACTTGACCCACAATCCACCCACGGTAAAGCACCGGTTGGAGTAGCCAGGCGTGCGAGCCAGTACGATGTTCCGGTTCTCGCCCTGGCCGGCAGCATTGAAGGCAGTCTCGAAACCTTTCACCGGGAAGGGATAACTGCCAGCTTTGCCATTTCTGACGGGCCTCTTTCCCTGGAAGAATCTATATCCAGGGGCCCGGAACTGCTTAAAACACAAACTGCTGAACTGTTAAGGTTCTGGAAAACCGGGAAGCCATCTTAAACAGCAGCGCTATTCTATAATGAAGTGTTTTTCACTGTCTATTTCAATTTCATATTCGTCCAGGATTGGCTCGCCCTCCAGATCTAAAACCAACAGATCGTAGACATTTTCTTCGGCAAAAAAGTACCTGGTTGTGCCTGCCGGCAAAACTTCATCGCCCATCCAGTCTTCACCCCAGTCTTCGCTATCGCTGGGGGACAGGTAAATAAAGCCAACATCTTTATCTTCTTTGGCATTAGTTACCTGGATCGGGAACTTGCCTTCCTCACCGATTTCGAGAACGTGATCCTCACTGACGTTTCTTGCCGCCGGCAGCAGGTAATAATTATAGGTCATCGGGATTACCGTGTACTCACCTTCAGGCACGATAAATATTTTTTCCTCGCCAGGTGGAATCTCTTCATCACCGAGCAGGTCTTCACCCCACTCATCGAGATCAGGCCCGTAAAACAATGCATAGGATATCATAATTTCTTCAGTCTGGTTAACAACTTTAATTGAAATCTCGTCTTCACCGGCCACTGGTTCATCTCCGCCATCACCACAACCGACAGCTAACCCCAGAACAAAAAAGCAAATTACCATATAAAAAACCTTATTGAGCATAACCAACCTCCGTTAAACCTATTTGCAGCTAAACTGTTCCATAAGCACAACCAGATCTATGCAGGAAATAGGCAGTTAAAATTTTTTTGATGCTGGCTTTTGTCATTTTACCATACCTGCCTATTAATTCAAGACATCACTTTATAGCAAACAATAAAACCTGGCCCCTTATCAAGATAAAAAAGATGAATTAAGGGGTATTTCCCGAAGATTTCTGCTTTTTCACGACCCTTGCAATATATTTTTAACTGGATAACAAACTGAAATACCTGCAAAGCTAACTTGATAGTGATATAATAATTTAAATCAAACCAACACCACAACACTCAATGTGGCAGGGTGGGAACAAATGAAGCGTGCAGAGGTCAAATTGCTGCAGGAAAAAGATTTGGACCGGGCAGTAAATGTTTTTCTTGATGCTTTCAAGGAAGAAGCTTTTACGATGGCCCTGCTTGATCTTTCTAATAGAAAAGATCGCAGCCTGTACTTCCGGGCGGTTAAATACAAGCTTTCCCTGTACCTGGAAACCGGTCACCAGGTATACGGAGCCTTTGAAAATAATC
>PUKR01000257.1 GCA_003552365.1 Syntrophomonadaceae bacterium | reverse complement strand
GCAAACCACTGTGCCGGGGGCCACCCCACTATGAGGAGAATGAGGCTGTTTAAAAAGATAAACCAGAAACCCTGGTCATATACCGCACTTAGCGGTTCCCCGGCCTTAATATTGCGGTATGCCTGCAGGCCCATACCAAAATATATTTGCACCAGGCCAATTCCAAGAGCCCCGACCAGCATTATCATTGGCTCTTCCAGGGGATCAAAAAGAATGGGCGGAAGATCAATTAAATCACCAAAGACCCCGCCAAACATCAGGCCGAACACCAGGGCGGAAAAACTGCCCAGGAGCAGAAGGTTAAGCAGCTGTTTCCCCGATTGGCCCAGCTTTAGCTTGCGCAGCATAAAAAAAGCAAGCAAGCCAAGAATAATACCGTAACCGGCATCGGATAAGCAGATACCAAAAAAGAGAAAGAAGAACGGGGCCATAAAGGGAGTCGGGTCAAGTTCATACTTTTTGGGAGTGCTGAATAACTTGGTGACAACCTCGTAGGGTTCAACCGGGCCACTGTTATGTAAAAGTACCGGCACATCCTCCTCCGGTTCCGGATCACGGCTGGCCAGCACCGCGGTTTCGGTCTCGTTATTTACTGCCGACTCCAAATCACCAAGCACCGGGACAGGGACCCATCCTTCAAGTAAAAAACTGTTATCGGTACGTCCCAGGTTAACCATTGCCTGGTGTTTTTCATACTCATTATCCATATAGTCGTAACAGGCCATTAGCATTGACCTGTATTCAAGCAAAGTTTCCACTTCATTTAATAAATTACTTCTTTCTTCTTTGAGTTCATCAAGTCTTTGATTCAAATACTCAATTGACTGGCCGGGGGTACCGGTCAGGTCGGGAAACATTACACTGCTGGCAGTTTTTTCCCTGAACAAATCACGTACTGCTTGTTTTTCCTCGGCCAGGCCGGAAAAGAAAAAGTGGACATTGTCCTCATCGGAAAATACTTCTTCAAGGTAAAAATCAGAAATGTTTTCAGCAAGCGCTTCCTGCAGGCCGGCAAACTGTTCAGCAGGGATTACGTAAAGACCCATCACGGTCCAGTTGCCTTCGCCTATCTGCTCTAAGGGCAGATCCAGGGATACCCAGGGCTTAAGCTCTTCGATTAAATTAAGCGACTGGGTTTCTTCATTGCGGATACGTACCAGTTTTTCTTCTGCATCACGGCACGTTTTATAAATATGATCAATTTTGTCAAGGGAATTAATATAGCTGTTGTATTGTTCTTCCGGAAGATCAACCTTTTTTCCGGTAAATTGCTCCAACATGTTTTTACGAACCGGGAAATGCCTTTGCAAGAAATCAAGGCAAAACCGGATATCGCTGCGCCTGGAATCTATCCGAGATGCAGATTCCGGTAGCTCTTCGGGATGTAACAGCTCCTGGAATTCTTCCCAGGCATCGGTGGTTTTCACGTCGAGCATTTCTACGGTGCCCAGGCGGTGAAGGAGATCAAAGATCTTTTCCCGCTCCTGCCGGTGTCCGAGCAGAAAAACTTTTTTCATCTCAATTATCGGCATCAGTTTTCACAACCTTATCTTTAAGCATTGCTACAGCTTCAGGCATTCTTTTAGAAGATTTTTCTTTTAAGCGGTTTATTTCTTTTGCCTGCTCTTCCTTAATTGGTTCGGCTTCGGCCCGGGCTTCCGCTTTTGCCTTTTCAATTATTTCTTTTGCCTGTTGATCTGCCTCTGATACTGCTTCTTCAACAATAGACTCGGCCCTCGCTTCAGCTTCTTTTTGAATCTTCCGCGCTTCTTGCTGGGCCTCACGAACAATCGATTCTGCTTTAGCTTCGGCTTCCTTTATTGATTTAACCAGCTCAACTGTCACTAATATATCACCACCTGTAGTATATTCCGGCAACTAAAATGGTTGACATTGAAAAACCGGGGGAAATTCAAGCAAGATTAAATTTCGTGCGCAAGGTTATTAAATTCACAAGTACACGTAATTAGCTTTAATTTGCTGACATTTTAAACAACTTAATCTTTAAGTTCGACGTATATTATACTATAAATTTAATGGCGATACCAGACTCAATTAAAATTTTTTTCGCCAGCTCATCGGGGTAATTATCTGCTAATACCAGGACCTTTACACCGGCATTGATCAGCATTTTAGCGCATACCGCACAGGGATAGTGAGTGCAGTATAATACGGAATCTTTTATAGCAACCCCGTAAAGGGCGGCCTGGATAATGGCATTTTGTTCCGCATGCAGGCCGCGGCATAGCTCGTGCCTTTGGCCGGATGGCACCGCCAATTGCCTCCTGAGACATCCCACTTCCCCGCAGTGGCTTAACCCGACCGGAGCGCCATTATACCCGGTAGTTAAAATTCTTTTATTCAAAACCAGCAAGGCACCGACTCTTCGTCTTTCACATGTAGAACGGCTGGCTACCACATTTGCTATTTGCATAAAATATTGATCCCAGTCAGGGCGTTGTTCAGTCATTTTGCACTCCCTTAAAATTTAAACGTTATCTAATCCTGGTGTAACTTCTAATTTTATTTTTACGTACCTGCTCAGCCGTGCTGCTTTTGGGCTGAAGACATTGCAGGTAAAGCGGTTGCAATGGCCGATGAAGCAAAGGTTGTAGCCGGTGGGCCTGCATGGAGGCAGGCTGCCGAGGCCTAAAGCCTTAGATGGCGAATGCTAAAGCGTAACCTGAGCGAAAGCATGTAGCTGAATCGCTGCCATTTCCCTGAGGTGAGCCGTCATCGGTCCAAAAGCAGCACGGCTGAGCAGAAACTTTTATTTTTGTTCAAGCCTCGATATTTTTATTATCCGGTTTTCGTGCCTGCCTCCCTCAAAACCAGAGTGCAGGAATGCTTCAACAATATCTCGTGCCAGGCCGGCTCCGATAACCCTTGAACCCATGGTTAAAATATTGGCGTTGTTATGCTCCCTCGCACAGCGTGCTGAAAATGTTTCGGAACAGAGGGCCGCCCTGATTCCGGGATATTTGTTGGCTGCAATTGACATGCCGATACCGGTACCACAGATCAAGATACCGAAGGCATACTCGCCGGATTGCACCGCACCTGCTACAGTAGAGGCAAAATCCGGGTAATCAACACTATCGTCTGAATAAGCCCCGTAATCATAAAAGGCAACCCCTGATTCTTTTAAATAGGCTGCTATATTTTCCTTGAGGTGTAGCCCGGCATGGTCACTGGCCAGAGCAATTTTCAATTTGTATTGCCTCCTTTTTCTTCTTTAAGAATAACTAAGGCTTTCTGAATACATGAACGGATATCCTCCATAATCCGGCGATAATCTTCCGGGCCAAGGGCAAGCGGGTCATCAATATCATATTCCAGCTGTTCCGGATCGGCAAATTCTTTTAAAAGATAGGTCTTATTCGCCGCATATGGATAATGGGCGAGTAAATGCTGCCGGTGGGCTGCAGTCATTACAAGGATCAAATCGCTATCTTCAACCAGCTCACCGGTTACAGGGGAAGATCGGTGGTTTTCAATCTCCCGGATGCCCTCCTGCAAAAGCAGCTGCCTGACTTGCCCGGAAGCTTTTTGTCCCTGCACAGCCGACAGCCCGGCAGAAGAGGCTTCAACTGCAAAGGGTAAATTATATTCACCTATCTTGCTGCAGAACAGTGCTTCAGCCATAGCACTGCGGCAGGTGTTCCCCGAACAGACAAATAATATTTTTAACATCCAATCCCCCCATAAAAAATAAAAGATGCGGCACCGCTGCTATTCTTCACCAGTTTCGCTTTAAATCCTCAAAATCCTGGCAGCCGCTTTTCTCAGTCGGTTCATAATTGCCAGGCCGAGGCCTTTTTCTGCGGTTTCTTCAGCAAGGATCAAATTCACTCCGCGGTTGTCCATCTCTCTTAATACCCTGTATAGCTTTGCCGCTAAAATTTTCGGATCAATTGTGCTGGTTAAATCCTTGTCAATGTATGAATTAAGAAATGCCACTTTTAAACCTTTCCGGCGGTAATAAGCGCCTAAGTAGTTAATTAGCCTTCTGCGTCTTCTTTCACTACCGGTTATTAATATTAAAGGGGCCCGGGGAGAATAATGCCTGTACTTCATACCCGGTGAAACCGGGCTGCCGGCAGCCTCTTTAGTGCCAGCCACATTTATCGAATAACCCAGCACATCTTCAAGATCTTCCCTGGATATTCCTCCCGGTCTTAAAATAACCGGTCTTTCACCGCTTAAATCCAAAACCGTGGATTCAAGCCCTACGATACAATCTTCACTTCTGATTATTGCATCAATGGACCCGGCCAGATCTTCTATGACATGTCGAAAGGAAGTGGGGCTTGGTTTACCGGATCGGTTGGCGCTGGGTGCCGCTATAGGGACTTTTGATAAGTTGATCAAATCTATCGCTGTGCGGTGATCCGGCATACGAACAGCTACAGTAGCCAGCCCGGCGCTTACTTCACCGGGGATATCATCCGCCCTTGGCAATACAAGGCTTAACGGGCCGGGCCAAAATTTTTCTATCAACCTGTATGCTTCACGGGGAGCATTTTTGACTACTTCTCCAAGTTGTTCATGCTTGCCTACGTGAACAATCAGGGGGTTGTCCTGGGGACGTCCTTTAGCGGTATAAATTGACCTGATCGCCTGGGGATCATATGCTGAAGCACCCAGGCCATAAACCGTTTCGGTGGGAAATGCCACCAGCCCCCCTCTACTTATTATACCGGCAGCTTTTTCCAGGGACCGCTCATCATTGTCTAAAAGTAAGGTGCCTTTAACCCTCACAGTTGATTGAGACATCT
>PUKR01000110.1 GCA_003552365.1 Syntrophomonadaceae bacterium | reverse complement strand
TTTCTACTTCTTCAAAACCGGCACATCAGACTCCAGTAACAGTTCAGCCACCCAGGCAGCTGACTGCCCGACAACTGCTGGACATTTATCCTTAATACCGCCTGCTTCTTCGTATTGCCTGTGCTCTTCGCTATCCAAAAAACTATAGGCAGTACCGAAAAGGTAATGCTGTACATCACTACAACTGTCCCCACCGTACTTTCTTGCAAATTGTTCCCAAAAACCTCTTACTAACGGACCCGGGCGGCGCAGCATACTTATGTCAGAGAATTCTTCCCGGGGCCGGCCGAAGAAAAAACTTAAGACCATGATTCCACCGGTTAGAGCCCCACAGGGGCCATTTGTTGTTGAGGCAATCCCCCCGGAAAACGAGGTGGCCGCTTTAACCAGCGCACTGTTAACCGGAAAATGATCCTGGATAGCTGCGACCACACACTGGGCACAGCCGTCATAGCGCTGTTCCAGTTCATAACCCCGGTTATACACTTTTTGCATCAGCTTTTCCTTTTCCACTTTTTCATGATCAGCCATTAAAATCCCTCCTTCTGCATAACCCCTTACAAAATAAACGACTTATTGTGTCCGCTCAGCTCTGCCGCCTTTGGACTGGTGACAGCTCACCTAAGGTAATGGCAGCGACTTAGCTTTAGGCTTTCGCTTTGGTTACGCTTTAGCATTTGCCATCTAAGGCTTTAGGCCTCAGGCGGCCTGCTTCCATGCAGGCCAACCGGCTACAACCTTTGCCTCAAGGGCCATTGCAACCGCTTTACCTGCAATATCTTCAGTCCAAAGGCAACACGGTTGAGCAGTTGCGCTTTATGAATTTAAACCGGTTCCGATTTTCTGGATATAATCTACCCGACTTAAGACCAATTGTAAACCCTTTTCAGGCTCAATTTTACCAGTTTTAAGCTGTAAATCTGATTCCTGCAGGGCAACCAGCACATCTTCCAGGGTAGTCCGATTATAAAAGGAAGCCTGCTGGTTTAACTTGCGGGCTACAAAGTTATGCACTTTCAATGCTGAAGTCAGTTCCTGCTGCGGCAGGCCTTCCTCAAGCAAACCTTTGGTCTGTAAGAGCAACCGGTAATGGCGTACCAGCATGAAAAATATGAGCAGGGGTTGTTCACGCCTTTTCAACAATAGATCGAGAAGACGGCCGGCATTTTTAATATTTCCTTCGGCCAGGGCATCAGCAAGCTTAAATACATTGCTTTGCAGGTCGCCGGAAAATAGATAATCTACAGTTTCTGCGGTAATGGTATCTTGTTCGCTCCCCAGGTAAGCACAGTACTTTTCAAGTTCTCTTGAAAGATAGTGAAGATTTTGATCCCCGGTCATAAGCAACTTCTCTACCGCTGCCCGGTCGATCTTTTTGCCAAGACGCTCTGCTTTATGCTTGACCCATGAAACAAGGGTATCACCTTTCAAGGGACTGCACTCCACTACAACTCCTTTTTTTTCTAGCAGTTTGAACAATCTTTTACGGCGATCGATTCCCGGGGAAGTAAAAACCAGGATACTCTCCGGCGAACCTTTTCCCTGCTCGTCTAAGTAATTGACGAGCATATCCGCTTGAGCCTTTTCCCGGGAATCTTTTGCTACTTCCTTATTAGCAGTTTCTGCTTCTTCATTTCTACGGGGTGGAGCTAGGTAGGGCGGATTTTCTACGATAATAAGTTTTTTTTGGCTGAAAAGGCCGCTGTCGCCAAGCCTTTCCAGGACCTCTTCCAGGCCGTATTCTGAACCGTTTAATTTTTCACGGCCGAATTCCGATTCGTCTTCAAGAAAAGAGGCTTCGAGCCTGGCCACCAGGTCTTCCTGCAAATACTTTTCTTCCCCGAAAAACAGGTAAACCGCGGCAAATTGACCTTCCGACATCTGTTTCGCTAAAACCCGGTAGGATAACATCATTTACCTTTTCTCCTTTTAAAAGCCCTGGACCATACCCGCCTTGATTCAGGTAGGAAAATTACCAGCACAGTAAATATTTCAAGCCTCCCAACCACCATCAAAACCGGTAACAAGAGCTGCCCGGCAGGGGGAATCGCCTGGTAGGTTTCAACCGGACCCACACCTCCCAAACCGGGACCTACATTGCCAATAGTTGCCGCTACCGCAGAAAAAGCAGTCTCTGTATCAAGACCCATCAAAGCCAACAACAAGGTTGAAACTACAGTTAGTAAAAAGTAAATAAAGCCAAACCCCATCACAGATCGTAAAACTTCTTCATTTACAAACTGCTTACCCAGTTTAACCGTCGAAATTGCGGAAGGATGTATAACCCGGTACAGTTCACGGAAAGCGTACTTGAACATCAACATCCAACGCACCTGTTTCATCGCTCCACCGGTTGATCCCCCACAACCTCCAAGAAACATTACTACAAGCAGAAAAAGACGTGAAAAATTATGCCAGCCATCAAAATCAGCCGTAGCATAACCGGTCGTTGTGGTAATTGAAACTACCTGGAAAGCACTTTGACGCAAAGCAAGGAAAAAATCTCCCCCTGAATCTGCAAAAGTGTTGTAGGTAACCAGGGTGATACCGGCTAAGATAACTACAAGATAAAAGCGAAGTTCAGGATTTTTAAAAGCATTGAACTCTCCACGGATCACTCTGAAATAAATAGCAAAGTTAATCCCGGCAAAGAGCATAAAAAAGATGATTACAATTTCTGCTGCCGGATTTTCTAAAGCAGCTATACTGGAATTATAAGGTGAAAATCCACCAGTGGGCATTGTAGTTAAAGCATGGGCAATCGAATCATAAAAACTGACCCCTGTAAACATTAACAGGATTGCAAGGATCACTGTAAACGCAACGTAGATAAACCACAACCGCCTGGCCGTTTCTACTACCCTGGGCACAACCCGCTCTGCAACCGGGCCGGGCACTTCCGCCTTAAACATGGTCATACTGCGAAAGCCAAATCGTGGCAAGACGGCCAAAAAGAGAACGATGATACCCATTCCCCCAAGCCACTGGGTAAACTGGCGCCATAGTAAAAGCCCCCTGGGTAAAACTTCTATATCTTCAATCAAAGTAGCTCCGGTGGTAGTAAAACCGGAAACAGACTCAAAAAATGCCTGCAGGTAACTACCTTCAAACACATCAAAGAAATAGTATGGTAAAGCGCCAAACGCTCCTGCTACAAACCATGCCAGGGAAACGACAATAAAATTTTCAATAATGCTTAGCTCGCCACCCCGTGAGGGAGAAAAATAGAAGTATAATATAGCACCAACTGCACCGGTGACCAGGATAGATTTTAATAAAGCCGGAAGATCCGGCCCTTGTTCGGCGATTGCCCATAATACGGGGAAAAACATGGTCAGGGCCAAAAAGAGCAGCATAATCCCCAGCAGGTAAAAAATACGAAACTGGCGCAAAGACTTACTCCCTCCCGCAAACTGTTGCAATTAATATTATCTTGATTTAACTTTAAAATCAAGCATCTTCAGTGTGAACCAACTTATTTCGAAGGTATTCTTTGTTTTCCTTGCCCGCAGGTGGAGCAAAATAGCGATCTAATGTAGCACTTATTTTGGGAGTTGCAAATATGACCAGGTGATCTCCCGGTAACAGTTCGGCATCGCCCCTGGGCACAATTACTTCACTTTCTCGCACGATTGATCCTATAATCATCCCACGAGGAAGATTGGCAGCGGCAACTTTTTTGTTGGCCACCCTGGCATTTTCAGGAAGCACTATTTCCACCACTTCAGCCTTCTCATCCTGTAGAAGAGAAAATGCTACAGCATCTTCTTTGCGCGTAAGACGCAAGATCTTGGAAGCAGCTAAAATGCGAGGATTTATAACGCTGTCAATTCCAAGAGTCTTATAAACCGGAACATAATGGGGTCTCATTACTTCACAGATTATTTTATTGACTCCAAACTGACGGGCTAAAAGCGCCACAACTATATTGCTGCGATCATCTCCGGTCACTGCTATCACTGCATCAGCCCGGTCCGTATCTTCTTCTTCGAGCATGGCAATTTCAGTGGCATCGCCCTGCAACACAAGAGTCCGGTTCAATTCCCGGCAAAGCCCCTCACAGCGCTCTTCATCTTTTTCTATAAGCTTTACGTCAAAATGCTGTTTGCTTTCTTCCAGGAGTTTGGCTAGCTGTACCCCAATCATGCCACCACCCATGATAGTTACCTGGCTAATCCTTTTTTTCTCATGGTGCAGGAGTGAACTTACATCTTTCAATACTTTAGCTTTACCTAGCAAGTATATTTTGTTACCGGGTCGAACAATGTC
The DNA here is from genome assembly GCA_003552365.1 of Syntrophomonadaceae bacterium. GTDB lineage: Bacteria > Bacillota > Dethiobacteria > DTU022 > DTU022 > B1SED10-74M. The sequence goes on along the minus strand of PUKR01000110.1, from coordinate 568 downwards.
ATCACCACCGGGAACCACAAATTTCCCCTCGGGTTCGCTGATCCCTACAATGATAGCATCGGGATTAATGGGAAGATCACGAAGCGGTACATCGGTAATACCTGCCTCGGGACCTACGGTGACTCCCAGTAACATTACTTTACCTTTGTGGAAATACTCTATCTCACTGGCCTCTGGAAAGTGAATCATCTTGGAGATTTCCATAGCTGCCACTTTTTCCGGGTTGATTACCACATCAATGCCTAGCTGCTGGGGCTTTAACACAGAGGATTCACCGGCATATTCAGGATTGCGAATTCGGCCAACTGTAATGGGCACATTATATTGTTTGGCCAACATGCAGGCTATCACGTTAACCTCATCTGATTCGGTGACTGCAACAAGCATATCAGAATTTTTTATACCGGCATTTTCTAAAACAGAGGCGTTGGCCCCGTTATCCTCCAAAACCATGACATCAAGAGTCTCTTTAAATCGCAATGCTTTTTCCGGATTTTTTTCGATAACAACAACATCCTGGTCTTTATCAGCCAGGTTCCTGGCCAGTTCGTAACTGACCCCTCCACCA
>PUKR01000035.1 GCA_003552365.1 Syntrophomonadaceae bacterium | reverse complement strand
TTCTGTACTTTGCAAAAAATACCTGCCGCCAGTTTTAATTATTATTATCATTCTAAAATTTATAAGTTAAATTGCCTCTACTCCTTTATCAACCGCAGATAGGTTTAGAGGAAGCAGCTTTTTTCGCTTCTCCGGAATTATTTCTTCAAGCGCTTTTTTCACGTTTTCGACCTGCACTACCCCGGTTGCCTTCACAAAAGCGCCAAGCATAATTAAATTAAAAACCCGGCTGTCCCCCAGTTCGGCAGCCATTTCATTGGCCGGTACTTTATAAATCTTTAAATCGCTTCGCCTGGGCTCCTGGTCGACCAGTGAGCTGTTTAATAGCAGGAAACCGTCCTTGATTGCTTTCGGCTCGAACTTCTCAAGGGAAGGTTTATTAAAGATCAACAGGCCCTCAGGGTGCTCCACCAGGGGAGAGCTGACTTCCTTTTCAGCAATAGTCACGAAACAATGGGCAGTCCCGCCGCGCATCTCAACACCGTAAGAAGGTATCCAGGAAACATAATTACCTTCCAGCATCCCGGCATGTGCCAGCACCTGGCCGACAAAAAGCACTCCCTGGCCGCCAAAACCGGCGATGGTAGTTCCGAACTTTTTCAATCAAGACACCCCCTCAACCGATTTCAACTCTCCAAGCGGGTATATTTCCATCATGTTTTCTTCAAGCCACTGAATTGATTGGACCGGATTCATGCGCCAGTTGGTGGGGCAAGTTGACAGTATTTCCACCAGTGAAAAACCCAGGCCATCCATCTGCGCCTGGAATGCTTTCCGGATCGATTTCTTAGCCTTGTTGATGTTTTTCGGGTTGTGAGCGGAAACCCTGCTTAAGTATACTGCCCCCGGCAGGCTGCTTAAAAGTTCGGGCACCTGGATTGGGAACCCGGCCAACCGGGTGTCCCGGCCTGCAGGAGTAGTGGTAGTAACCTGCTGTTCCAGGGTAGTAGGGGCCATCTGTCCACCGGTCATCCCGTAGTTGGTATTGTTGATAAAGATAATTGTGATCCTCTCACCGCGAGCGGCGGCGTGGACCATTTCACTCATTCCTATAGAAGCAAGATCACCGTCGCCCTGGTAAGTAAAGACCAGGTTTTCAGGTAAAGCTCGCTTCACCCCGGTAGCTACAGCCGGCGCCCTCCCGTGAGCGGCCTGGATTATATCAAAATCAAAATAAGCATCGAGAAATACACTGCAGCCAACCGGAGCGATACCGACAGTCTGCTCCCTCATTTCCATTTCATCGATTACTTCACAAACAAGACGGTGCACAATCCCGTGAGAGCATCCCGGGCAATAGTGCAGTTTTGTATCTTCAAGAGACCTGGTTTTTTTCAAAACGGTACTCATTTTTTACATTCCTCCCATTCTTTTAATCTCTTCAAAAATAGCCGTGCTGTCAGGCAGGTTGCCTCCTGTGCGGCCGTAAAATTCAACCGGAATTTTACCCTCAACAGATAACCTGACATCTTCAATCATCTGGCCTGTATTCATTTCCACGGTTAAAATCCCTTTCACAGAATCAAGATTTTTAAAGACATGGTCAGGAAACGGCCAAAGGGTAATCGGCCTGATTAAACCGACCTTGATCCCTTCGTCCCTGGCCATATCTACTGCCTCTTTAGAAATCCTGGCAGATATACCAAAGGCGGCCACTAAAATCTCGGCATCATCAACCCTGTACAAATCTGCCCTTTTTTCATTTTCGGCAATCTGCTGATATTTGTCCTTGAGTTTCCAATTGTGCTTCTCAAGGGTATCAGGTTCAATTAAGAGAGTATTGACGATATTCTTTTCTCTTCCCTTGCAGCCGGTGATAGCCCAGGGTTTTTCCGGAATCCTGGCATACTCGTCATCTTTCGCTGAGTCAGCCAGTTCAACTACTTCCATCATCTGCCCTAAAAAGCCGTCACCTAAAATTATGGCCGGGATCCTGTATTTATCGGCCAGGTAAAAGGCCTGCCTGGTAAAGTCGTAAATTTCCTGAACCGAAGAGGGGGCAAGCACAATCAACCGGTAATCTCCATGCCCACCGCCTTTCGTGGCCTGAAAATAATCTGATTGCGAAGGGGCAATATTACCCAGGCCGGGTCCGCCCCGCATAATGTTAACTATCACGCAGGGAAGTTCAGCCGCGGCAATATATGATATCCCCTCCATTTTTAAGCTGATGCCCGGTCCCGAGGAAGAAGTCATCACCCTGGCACCGGTAGCCGAAGTCCCGTAAACCATGTTAATCGCGGCCACTTCGCTTTCAGCCTGGATGAAAACCCCGCCCGCTTTGGGCATTTCACTGGACATATATTCCCCAATTTCATTCTGGGGAGTAATCGGATAACCGTAATAGTAGCGGCAATTGGCAGCGATAGCGCCGGCTCCGATAGCATCATTTCCTTTCATTAAAACTCTGCTCATTTACTTCCCTCCTTTATCTTTTCCACTTCCACCACCATATCCGGACAAACCAGGAAACAAAAGCCACAGGCATTGCAATTATCTTGATCAGTTACCACAGCTGGATTATAGCCCTGGGTGTTAATTTTTTTGTCCAATTCCAGGGTGCCGCGGGGGCAAAATTCTACGCATAAACCGCATCCTTTACACTTTTCCCTGTCTATAGTTACCTTTCCTTTAAATGCCAATATTCTTTCCTCCTTCCCTGGGGGCTTAACCCCAGCTGTAACCATGCAATATATTTCAGAGTGTTATAGTTTGCCTGCAAATAATTGCAGGGGTTCAGGTTTTATTTCTTCATTCTTTCTTCGGCAAAGATATCAGCCATTTCCTGGGGCAATATGTTTTGTTCCCGCGCCCTGCGGAAAACCTCTATAAGACGATCTTTAACCCGGGCAATGACTGCTTTTACCTGTTCATGATCGGTAATCCCCTGCCGATGCATTTCCACAAAAGTGAGTCCACCGGCATTGATGATATAATCAGGAGCGTAGAGAATCCCTCTTTCTTTCAGGGCTTTCCCGTACTGTTCCTCCTTGATGATATTATTGGCCGCTCCGGCTATAATTTTGCATTTAAACTGATTTACTGTATCCCGGTTTACCACGCCACCGATACCGCAGGGTGCGAAAATATCACAATCCTGCCCGTAAATATCATCCGGATCCACCACTTTTGCCTGGAATTCTTTTCTTGCCATTTCCAGGGGTTCCCGGTCGATATCGGTAACAATCAACCCGGCGCCGTCTTCATGCAGGTGACGGCATAAAGCTTCGCCGACACTGCCAACTCCTTGAACAGCAATGGTTTTTCCGGCAAGTTCCTCGGAACCGCAAACCTCTTTTGCACAGGCTTTAATCCCCTGCCAAACGCCATAAGCAGTAAACGGTGAGGGGCTGCCGATTGCTGAACCGCCAATAATATGCTCACATTCTTCGCGCATACAGTCGAGATCTTCTTCGTGAATCCCCATATCGGCAGCGGTTATGAACCGCCCCCCCATTCTTTTCACATATCTTCCGTAAGCGTTAAACATTTCCTTGCTCTTGTCTTTATGGGGATCGCCGATAATTACTCCCTTGCCTCCACCAAGAGGCAATTCTGCTGCAGCTGATTTATAGCTCATTCCCCGGGCCAGGTACATTACATCGTCTACTGCTGCTTCCTCCGACGGATATGTCCACATCCTGGTGCCGCCCAAAGCCGGACCGCGAACAGTATTGTGAATTGCAATTACGGCCTTTAAACCCACACTGGAATCCTGAATCATGATTAACTCTTCAAAACCTTTCTCTTTCATTTTAGCCAGGTATTCAGACATGAAAAACCCTCCAAGTTAAAGATATTGGCTTCCTCCACCCTAATAACTATCAATTTTCGTACCACCTACCGGCAAACCAGGGTGCTGGAGGGAATTTAAACCTTGCCTGCCATGATCTAAATTAACTTATGACGGTGTAATTTGTTATAGAAGTTGCGGATTGAAACATCCAAACGGCGAGCAGCTTCAGCCTTATTCCCTCCGCTTTCCGCAAGTGCTCTTTTTAAAACCTCCTTTTCCCAATCAAGATACATTTCTTTAAGGCTGCCTTCAATCCGGGATTGTTCCTTTTCATCATTATCCCGGATAGTTGCAAAAGGCATAACCAGGTGCTTTTCTTCAACCAGGTCTTCTTCCCGACCCAGGTTAATCAGGGCCCGGGAGATTACATTTTGCAGCTCACGCATATTACCCGGCCAATCGTACTCTTTTAAGCGCCGGTAAACTTCCGGAGTCGCCTTAACGGTCGTTTTCCCATATTCCCTGGCATAATAATTCAGGTAATAATCGGTTAAAAGCGGGATATCGCTTTTAATTTCCCGCAGTGGCGGTAAACTAATCGGAAAAACGTTCAGGCGGTAATAAAGGTCTCTTCTGAACCTATTTTCCTCGACCAGGTTTTCCAGGTCGGCATTGGTAGCGGTAATAATCCGGACATCAACCTGCCTCGAACGCGATTCCCCCACCCTGATGATTTCCCCTTCCTGGATTGCCCTTAAAAGCCTGGCCTGGGCTTCCAGGCTCATAGCCCCTATTTCATCCAGGAACAGGGTCCCCCCGCTTGCTTCCTCGAAGTAACCCTTGCGGCCTCCCTTCCTGGCCCCGGTAAAAGCACCTTCAGCATAGCCAAATAGTTCGCTTTCCATCAGGGTACTGGTCAGGGATGCACAGTTTACCCGAACAAACGATTTATCCGCCCTATCACTGGCATGGTGGATTGCATGGGCAAACAGTTCCTTACCTGTCCCACACTCACCACGTAAAAGCACACAGGCAGGGGTAGCTGCTACATGCCTGGCCCTTTCAATGGTTTCCAGTACCTGTTCGCTTTTGCCAATAATATCATCGAAATTATAGCGAG
>PUKR01000197.1 GCA_003552365.1 Syntrophomonadaceae bacterium | reverse complement strand
GCCGATCAGCAAAAGACTGAGGAAGCCGCACGAGTTCTGGAAGAAGTTGCGGATATTGTAGATAAATACAACCTCGTTTTGGAAGAGGAACAAAAAACCATCAGGAAGGATGTACGATCGGTTGTGGTAGAACATTATCGGATGGACAGATCGGAACAGCGCGAAAATCTTTTGAAAGTCGTGGATCAACTGGAAAAACTTCTCGAAATAGAGAAGGCGTATCTGGCTGCTGAAGTATATGATGTGATTGAAGAAGCTGACGAAATGCTTTTTACCGATTCCGAATTAAATCGGATAGAGAACCTGAAAGCAGAAATGAAAACGGCTCTCGAAAGGTCCGACCGGCAGCTTGAGGACACCAGCGAAATTCTCGAAGAAGCTGGAAAACTTATCGCCGATGGTGAAGGTATGGAGGCTTTGAATAAATACAGGGAAGGGGTGGAGCTTCTTTTTGAAAATGAGCTCCCGCCTTCTGCCAAGTTGGATCTGCTTGAAGCTTATCTTGATACTGTCGAAAATGTTCTTCCGCAGGCGCTTGAGGATGAGGCCGCCCAACTTAGAGAACAGGCAGAGGGCAAACTGGAAAACATTTTCCCGCTTATGAGCTATCATTTGGCAAGGTTCTGGACTGAAAAAGGCAGCTTCGATGTCGCAAAAAAAACACTTGAGGAAGTCGCAGAGAATGAGGCCCTTGATAGCGAGAAAAGAGAATGGGCTTCTTTGGAACTGGAGGATATAGAGGACAAGATTGAGCAGCTGAGGGAAGAAGAACTTATTGAAGTTGAGGAAAAGGTCTCAGAAGCTCGTGAACTTATGGAGTTGGCCGAGGAACTTAGAGAAGAAGACCGGGGGGAAGAAGCCAGAGAGGCACTGCGGGAAGCGGAAGAGCTTCGTCGGGACGTTGTTTTGAAAAGGGCGCAAATGGCATTGGACAGAGGTGCATATCCCAGAGTGGCCGAATTTGTGAGGGAAAACCGGCGATTGTTAGATGTTGATGATCCAACTGTTGAGACACGAAGGATTTTGGATGTGGGCGCTGAATGGGAAAAAGCCACCGATGTCCGTCGAAAACTTGAAGAAGCCATTGAAAGCGGAGATTTAGCCGAAGCAGAGAATGCAATTACAGCATTGAGAGAAATTGACCTGGAGCCCTCTCCATTTGAAGGTTTGGAGCCTGAGCTCCAAAGAGCCCGACAGGCGTTGATGACTCTCGAGAGTCCCGAACAGATGCTGGGGCGGGTTCCGGATTCAGGGGTGATCAAGGGAAAAATAGCTCGTACAGAGCAGGAAAAGAGAGTAGGGAATGATTATATCCTCTGTGTGCGAAGTTTTGCCACCGGGGAGATCGATGAAGCTGGTGATTATGCCCAAAGGGTTATTGACCAGGCGGATGAAAATTTTGATATAGAACGGACTTTCGCCGAAAATGTTTATGCCATTTATGGGCTTTGGATGGCCGAAGGTGGTATAAGGGAAGGGCGTTTTGAAGATGCAAAAGGGGCCATCTCGAAGGTGCGGGAATCGGCCGCCTATAAGCGTCGCAGGGATGTCCGAAGGGAAGTATCACGGCTTGAGGCGGAAATCGACAAGGGAGATGACCGGCAAACTGCAAAAAGGATGCTGGCTGAAGCGGAGAAAAAACTTTCAGAAGATGAAATAAACAAGGCCAAGGAGCTTATATCTGAAGTTCGCAACCTTGATAATTATGCAGAATTGACTGAGATACAAGAGGAAACCGAAGCCCTCTCTGGTGCTGTCGACAGGCGGCAAAGTGTAATTCATTCTATTGAGGAGGTTGAGTCCGACGCTTGGGTCGTTCTCGAAAAGGCAGAAGAAAGGGCCAAGGAATGGGATTTTGAATCCGCAGAATTGCTCATCCAGCATGTCGAGGAGCTGGAAGGGCTTTCCCAAATACATACTCTGGTAGAAAGACTTGGAGAGGTGCAGACGGTACTCGATCAACAGAGGAGTGAGGCCGATGTGGTGCTGGCCGAGGCATCCGAAGTGCTTCGCGAGGCAGAGGAGTTGGCCGATGCCGGGGAGCTGGAGGCGGCGACTGACAAAGTTGAAGAATTAAGGGAAAAGAAGGCTTATCGCTACCTCGAAGAATTTAAGACGAAAGTGGATGATGTTTCCGCGACAATAGCGAAAGCCGTAAAAGTGGAAGAAGCTATGAGTCTTTTGGAGGACGCAGAGGCAAGATTGGAAGAGGCAGAACTCGAAGAAGCAGAGGAGTTGGTGGGCGAGGTTAAAGCCAGGGATGAATGGATCGGACTTGAAGAAGTCAGTCAGGCTTTGGATGAGTTTGAGGTTAGATTGGCAGAGGCCCGCAGTGAAATGGCCAGGCGGGAGGAGAAATTGGAGAAAACCGAAAGGTTTGTTGCCCAGGCACAGGCTGCCTTTTACCAGCGACAGGATTATTCAGAGGCCAGGGAGTTTTTGGACAAGGCCGATGAGGCATCCGGCCTGGAACTTTCCGAGGTGCTCAAAGAACGAAGCATGAAACTGGGTAATCGGATCCAGCAGGCGGAGGAAAGAGAGGAAGAATTGTCTACAATGTTGAGTCGGGCTGAAGAACTGCTGGATGATGGGGATTTGGAGGCAAGCGGGCGGATATTGGAAGAAGTCGATGAGGTTAATATAGCGGAATTTTTACCCTCCATTAGTGATAAACTCTCCGAACTTCGCCAGAGGCGTCAACTGGAGCTCGAACGTATAGAGGCCGATGAGCTCATAGAACAGATTTGGGGGCTGATTGAAAAGGACGATTATAGAAAAGCTGCAAGGTACATCTCCGATGCCAGGGATCGGCGTTATTATGACAGATTGGAAGATTTTAGAAAACAACTCAGAGAAGCCGGCGAGAGGTTGGAAAAAGCCGAAGAATCTGCCAGAGAGATTTATATGCATGCTGTTGAAGCTTATTGGGATGATGATGTTTCAAGGCTTAGAAACCTGCTCGAAAAGCTGCAGGATAAATATAAAAACACATATTTGTATTCCGAAAAGTTGTAAAAAAGGAGAGTTCCAATGCTAATCGGTACTATCAAAAAAGAAATGTTGTTGACCGTTTTGTTTATTTGTTTGGTTGGGTTAACCAATGTTTTCAGCGAGACCCCGGATGGGGAAGACCCCCCCCCACCGACGATCAGTGAGATGCTTATGATGGTGGCAAGGGCGGAGGCGCAAGAGGAGGTTCTTGAAGCTGTGGACCTTGCTCAGGAGAAACTAGATGCAGGGGAGCTTTATGCTGCCAAATTGGAGATAATGCAGCTAAAAGCCACCGTTGAATTGACTCCCCCCGATTATCGCGTGCTGGACCCCGTAGAAAGGGAAGTTGACAGGGCATTGGGCGAGGACCTCGAGCAGGTGGTCGAAGAGATTGAAAAAGAACTTGAGGCTGAAGAGCGACTAAGTGCCTTCAGGCGACAGAAAAGGGTTGAGGAGGAACTAAAACGACGCAGTGCCGAAGCCCTGGTGGACAGGGCGCGCGTCGAATTGTACCAGCGCTACAGGGCGGAAACCGCTCTGGAACTTGCCAGGGAAGCCTACGCTCTTGACCCTGCCAATAAAGAGGCCGAGCGGCTGATTGTCGAGGCCGAAGCGGAGCTGGGCGTTGGCCCCGCACGTTTGGAGCTGGAGGCTGATATTTTTGAACGGGAAGCTCGACTCAGAGTGGAGTCACTTAAACAGGAGTATCTTGCAATTAAAAGACGGGCGATGAAGCTTCAGGATCAGGGTGAATATGAAGAAGCTCAGGAGGTTTGGCAGAACGCACAGACTTATGTAAACGTGCTGTCGGTCTATATTGATATGGAAGAGGAGGTGGAGCTGGTAGAACAGCAGCTTCGGCACGCCCGGGAAGAGGCCGAAAGGATCAGGACCGAACGTGAGGCCGAACTCGAGGAGCGCCGCCGGGAAGAGGCCGAGCGAAGGCTCGAGGAAGAAGTAAGGGCTCAAGAGGAACTTGAGGCCGAAAGGGAGGCTGAGCTGCTTAACGAAGCCTGGAGCTACGTGCGGCGTGGACGGTATGATGAAGCACATAAGATTGTGGATGAGATGCTTCAGGTCGATTCCACCAACGAAGGTGCCAGGGTGCTTAAGGATATTATTATGCGCCGGGAACATGATGATCTGATGGAAAGGGAGGCGCAAAGACGCGAACAGGAAGATCTTGCATTAAGCCGGAAAACATTTGAAAGAGCTACCGCCAGAGCGGATGAGATCACGTTCCCGGACAGGGAGTTGTGGGAGAGGATTAGCCGGCGGGAGGAGGTTCAATACCCCACCGAAGTTGTTGACAGACCCCCAGAGGAGCTTGCCCTTAAGGATGAATTGAAAGAAAAGATAGGGTTGGATTTCGATCGACACAGGGATCTGACAGAGATAACTGATTATATCTCGGATATCACTGACGTATCCATATTGGTTAATACCGGAGCGTTTGAAGACCGTGAGCGGCCACCCCGGATCAGGGCCAATTTCGACGTCAGTATAGAAGAGGCGCTGGACCACATTGTTCGGGAGGGAAGTAGACCGGGGGCACCTCTTGCCTGGAAAATTGAAGGCAGTAATGTGCGCATTGATAACCCCGAAGCCCTCAAAGACTATAACCTCCGGATATATGACGTCCGCGACCTGCTGGTGAGCGTATCTGATACAATTGCCGATGACGGAGGAGGTAATGGAGGTGGCGGTGGAGGAGGCGGAGGATGGTTTGATGATGATAATGGTAACGGCAATGATATTGCCGTTGGCGAACGAATCAGAGTGCCGGGGATAAGGCTTGAACGGAGGGCAGGAGCCCTGGAAAATTTGATAAAAAGCGTTATAGAACCCGGTCGCTGGAGGGCCAGGCGGAATGATGATGAGGAGGAGG
>PUKR01000260.1 GCA_003552365.1 Syntrophomonadaceae bacterium | reverse complement strand
CGGTTTTGGTCTGCACCAGTTTAAAGAAGAACTGACCGGACCGGAATACGCCGAGCGCTTTATCGACCGCTTAAAAGAGGAAGGGATCAGCTGTAAACTCGATACAATGGTGCTTTCGGTAAGTGGAGACCGAAAAATTACTTACGTAAACAGCAAAGACGGTCTGCGCACAATTAACGCCGGCGCGATCGTGCTGGCCATGGGCTGCCGGGAAAGGACCCGCGGGGCAATCGCCACGCCGGGGACCAGGCCGGCCGGAATTTTTTCAGCGGGGACAGCCCAGCAGTTTGTTAACCTCCAGGGATACATGGTCGGCAAAAAAGTGGTGGTGTTCGGCTCAGGCGACATCGGGCTGATTATGGCCCGCCGGATCGTCTGGGAAGGCGGCGAAGTGGCTGCCATTATCGAGCGTAAGCCATACTCCGAAGGACTGGTGAGGAATTACGTGCAGTGCATCGAAGACTACGGCATCCCCATGCTGCTTGAACACACGATTGTGGATATCAAGGGCAAGGAACGGGTTGAAGGAATAACTATTGCCAGGACCGATGCAAACAAGCAGCCGGTAAAAGGGACAGAACGCGAGCTCGAGTGCGATACCATTCTTTTTTCCCGCGGTTTAATCCCGGAAAACGAGCTGTCTAAGGGAGCCGGGGTAACCCTGCACCCGGCAACCGGCGGCCCGGTAGTAAATGAAGCCATGGAAACCGATGTGGAAGGTATCTTTGCCTGCGGCAACGTAGTCCATGTTCACGACCTGGTCGACTGGGTGACCGAAGAAAGCTACAAGGCCGGCAGAGGAGCCGCCGACTATATCAAGCGCAAGGAGAGCGAAGCCGCCGGTAGAGAAGCAGAACCCGGATTTACTTGCAGCACCAGGCCGGGCGAAGGCATCAAGTACATTGTCCCCCACAAAATCAGGCCTGCTTACATGAACAGCAGTATCGAACTTTACATGCGAACCGACGGACATCATGAGGGGGTGGATTTGCAAATAAAAGCCGACAACCGGCTGATTAAGTCGATGAAAAAGAAAGTACTCACTCCCGGTGAAATGATCGTGGCAAAAATTAAAAGGGAAGATCTGCCTGAGGAAGAATGCGGAGAAATTTTAGTTGAGCTTGGGAAAGGGGAAAGAAGCCGGTAATGGAAAGAAAAGAAATGATTTGTATTCTTTGCCCGCTCGGTTGCAAAATGCAGGTGCATCCAAAACCGGGTAAAACCAGTGAGCTTTCAGTACGCGGCCAGAAGTGTGGCCTGGGAATTGATTATGCTTATGATGAATACACAAACCCAACCCGGACGGTGACTTCAACCGTAGTTATACATAATGCCCTGCTGCCCAGGCTGCCGGTAAAAACAGACAAACCCGTCCCCAGGGACATGGTTTTCAAGGTCCTGGAAGAAATAGCCGGGGTAGAATTAACCGGGCCTGTAGAAATAGGGACAGTGATTATAAAAGAACTGCTCGGCACCGATTCCAACCTGGTAGCCACCCGCAGTCTCTAGCCCGGCTGCTCCTTCTGTTTGCTAACTGGAAACGACTAAAGCTATTTGTTTGCCCGGCCTTCCCGGAATTAATGATTTTTTGCAGCAAGGCTGAGCAGCAGTAAGCTGAATTTAAGATAGCTTTTCTCTGACCTGCTCAGGAACTTCTACAGGCTTCCGCGAGCTGACATCCACAAAAACATAAACTATTTTTCCTGTGGCCACAAGCTCTCCATTATCATGCTTATATAAAGAACCGCAGAGCTGCATACTTTTATTGCCCAGAATAACCTTTTCGATACATATATCAACAACATCATTTATGAAAAGTGACTTTTTATAATCAATGTTAGTATTTGCTATCGCGACATCAACATTATCTTGATAAATTTTTTCCCAGCCGATTCCCCTCGCTCTCAAGAATTCATCTGCGGCAATACTGTCAAACCACTTCAAGTAATTTGTAAAAAAAACAGTGGTTGACATATCTAAATCATAAAACCGGACCTGTTTCCGACTGGTATGTAGTGCCTGATTGACCATTTTTTCTGCCTCCATCTTCCTGAAAAAGTAAAATTAATTAGCATAACACGGGCCCCGGTGACCAGCTGCAGATAAAAACAGCTTAAAGCCCCAGGTAAGATTTCCTAACAGTATCATCGTTAATTAATTCTTGGCTGTAACCCTCGGCTACTATTCTGCCATGGGAAAGGATATAGTTGCGGTCAGACAGCGAAAAGGATAAATTAACATCCTGCTCAACCAGAAGAATTGTCAAGCCAAGTTCTTTTAATTCCTTGATCCTGCCAAAAAGATCCTGCTTGACCCTGGGGGCCAGGCCGATTGATGGTTCATCGATACAGAGTAATTGAGGCTCGCTCATAAACGCGCGAGCAATAGCCAGCATCTGCTGTTCGCCGCCCGACAGTGTAGCTGAAACCTGCTTTTCCCTCTCTTTAAGAATTGGAAATAAGCTGTAAACTGTTTCCAGGTTTTTTTTCATTTTCTCCCTGTCCCGCTGCAAGTGCGCCCCGGCTTTAAGGTTTTCCAAAACTGTCATCTCTGAAAAGGGCCTCCTGCGTTCCGGGCAATGGCCCAGCCCTTTTTTGACTATGTGGGGTGCATTTAACCCATCTATTCTTTCGCCTTTAAAATAAACCGCTCCACTGATCAAAATGTCACCATACCGCGTTCCCTTGAGAACTTCTTGATCCCATTTTACCAGGCCGGTTATCGCTCTTAAAAATGTAGTTTTACCTGCGCCATTCGGCCCAACAAGGCTCACCAGTTCACCTTCCTCGACTTTAAGGCTGATCTCATTAAGAATTAACGCCTTATCATAGCTAACCGTTAGTTTTTCTACTGCAAGGAGCATTTATACCACCTCTTTGCCAATATATGCTTCAATAACCCTCTCATCTTTGATAATTTCCCCGGGAGTTCCCATCGCAATAATCTCACCAAAATGCATCACGGCCACCCTATCAACTATTTTCATCAGTTCAGACAACTTATGCTCCACGATAATCATTGACATGCCTTCACTATGCAGCTTGCCAAACCTGCCCCCGTGGTGTAAACGGCGAATCGATTTGGCTAAAAGCTCTGTTTCCGAAGGATTTAAACCTCCAAAAGGTTCGTCTATAAGGAGCATTTCGGGTTCTGTTGCGATGGCCCTCGCTACTTCCAATCTTTTTAAATCTCCCTGTGACAGCCTAGAGGCCGGTTCGAGCGCCATGTCAGAGATCCCTGCAAATTCAAGAGCATCCATCGCCCTGCTCTCAGATTTTTTTACCCATTCACCCCGCCTGGCAGCCCTGGGACCAAGACAGGAAACCACTACATTTGCAATGATCGGCAGGCGCTTGAACGGCCTGGTGTTTTGAAAAGTACAGGCTATGCCATTTTCAACCACTTTCCAGGTTTTATAATTTGTAATATCATTTCCCTTAAAATAAATATTCCCGTAATCCTGCTTTAATATGCTCATAATCAATTTTAATAATGTACTTTTACCGGCGCCATTCGGCCCGATTAGCCCGAGGATCTCATTATCATTAACATGTAAGTCAACTTCGTTAACCGCGGTTAAACCACCAAACTTTTTTGTCAGCTTTTTTGTAACGAATATAGGATCTTTCATGATTTTTCCTCCTTGCGTTCATCTCTTAACTCACGCCTGGAAATTTTACCCACATCTGTTTTGGGAAGCTCACCCCGAAATTCAACTACCTGGGGAACCTTGTAATGAGCCAATTCTTCCTTGCAATAAGTAATGATATCAGCTTCGGTTAACTTGCTCCTGGCATCGGGCTGTAAAACGATATAGGCTTTAACATACTGGCCGACTTTCGGATCGGAAACCCCTACAATTCCGGCAGCTTTAATTTGCGGGTGGTTAACCAAGACTTCCTCGATCTCCCTCGCAAAAATCGAATACCCTTTATACTTTATTAAATCCTTGGTTCTATCATAAAAATAAAAATAACCTTCTTCGTCCATCGAGACCAGGTCCCCTGTTTTAAGCCAGGTGTCGCCCTCCAGCTCAATTAAAGTATCGTTTGTTTCCCCTGCTTTCAGCTGGTAGCCCATCATGATATTGGGTCCGGAAATTATTAGTTCTCCCACTTCCCCTTGAGGCATAAAAGAGTTGCTATCAGGATCAACCACCGCTGCTTTAACACTCGATATGGGAATCCCAAAAGAGCCCTCCTTGATCCTGTTAAAGGGATTAACATGGCTGGCCCCACTTGCCTCAGTCATTCCGTAACCCTCAATTATTTTAGTCCCGGTCCTTCTTTGCCATTCTTTAGCGGTGCTCTCATGCAATGCATCAGCAGCACAGAGCAGTAGCTTTATTTTATTCCACTCGACCATATTTGTTTTTTCATAGTCCTTCAACATTTCATACATGGCAGGAACCCCACAAAATATGGTGGTGTTATACTTTTCAATTGCATACAAGATCTCATCGGTATCCGGAGCGGTAAATATAACCAGCTTCGCCCCCAGGACCAGTCCATTAATCATGATTGCTACCTGCCCAAAAATATGGAAGAAGGGCAGGAAAGCCAAAAACGTTTCGTTGCCGGGTTTAACAAATGGCCAGCAGGACTGGATCTGGGCTTGATTAGCCACCATATTATAATGAGTCAATTTTACCCCTTTGGGCTTGGCGGTAGTCCCTCCGGAATACGGCATAGCGGCAATATCTTCATAAGGATCAAGTTCAATACCGGGTGGATCCGCCGCATATTCATTAAGAATATCTTTAAAACCATAGATCCCTTGTTGATTACACAGCTGCTTTAACAGACCTTTGCCGCCCTGGTATTTTTTTAGAATTTTACTGCTTAAAAACTTTTTAAAGGGGGGCAAAAAGTCGTCGATGCCGGT
>PUKR01000122.1 GCA_003552365.1 Syntrophomonadaceae bacterium | reverse complement strand
CATGAAGGTGAAATTTTACTGGGGGATGAAATAACTCCCGATACCTGCCGCTTCTGGGACGCTCAAAGCGGAGAAAAATTAGACAAGGACCGTTTTCGCCGGGACATGGGCGGAGTGATTGAAGCATACCGCGAAGTTTTATCGCGGCTGGAAGGAGGGCAATAACCCTGCTCTGGAAAGCCAAGGTGGAAGTTACATTAAAAAAGGAAGTCCACGATCCGCAGGGCAGCGCTGTGGAAAACTCGTTAAAGTCTCTTGGCTATGAAGCGGTGCAGCGTGTGCGAGTCGGTAAATACCTGGAAGTGGAGCTCGAGGCGCCCGATCAAAACGAGGCGGCCAGGCTGGTGGAAGATATGTCAAGGCGCCTGTTATCCAACCCGGTCATTGAAGATTACAGCTACACTTTGGAGGAGGTCCGCCGGCAATGAAATGGGGAGTAGTTGTCTTCCCGGCCTCTAACTGCGATTTGGATGCTTACCACCTGCTGCGTGATGTGCTCGGGGAAAAGGTTGAATATATTCGTCATGATGCTGCTACCCTGGCCGGTTGCGATCTGCTTATTTTGCCCGGCGGGTTCACCTACGGCGATTACCTGCGGCCGGGGGCGATTGCCGCGCGCAGTCCGGTGATGGGGGCGGTGGTCGATTTTGCCGCAGGCGGCGGGCCGGTGCTTGGAATCTGCAACGGTTTCCAGGTGCTCACCGAGGCCGGGCTTTTACCGGGAGCTTTGTACCGTAATAGCCACCTGCAGTTTCGCTGCCTGGAAACTTACGTGCGCATCGAAAGTTCGTCTATCCCTTTTACCGGCGCTGCAGAAACAGGAAAAGTTTTAAAAATGCCGGTGGCCCACGGGGACGGCAATTATTACCTGCCCGAGGAGAAGCGCTTGGAGCTTGAGGAAAATGGGCAGATCATTTTCCGCTACTGCGACTTTGAAGGAAATATTGTAAGGGAGGCAAACCCTAACGGTTCGGTGGACAGTATTGCTGGCGTCTGCAACCGGGCCGGTAACGTGCTGGGGATGATGCCCCACCCGGAAAGGGCCGGGGAAAAAATACTCGGCTCTGAAGACGGCCTGGTGATTTTTAACTCGTTGCTCGAATTCTACGGGAACCGGGAGGTGCGCGGCGGTGCCTGATCAAGAGGAAATCCGGCGCAAGCTGGGTTTGAGCGACAGTGAATATGAACTGATTAAAGAGCACTTAAGAAGGGAGCCCAATGTTACCGAACTCAATATGTACAGCGTGATGTGGTCGGAGCACTGCAGTTACAAGCATTCACGCTCTTCCCTGGAACTTTTTCCCACCAGCGGGCCGCGGGTGGTGCAGGGCCCCGGCGAAAATGCCGGGGTGGTTGATATCGGAGATGGTTTTGCTGCCGTGTTCAAGATTGAAAGCCATAACCATCCTTCGGCAATCGAGCCTTACCAGGGAGCGGCTACCGGGGTGGGCGGTATCCTGCGCGATATTTTTACCATGGGCGCCCGGCCGGTTGCTTTTTTAAACTCCCTGCGTTTCGGTGAACTGAACAGCGCTGCCTGCCGCTACTTATTCGACGGGGTGGTGGCCGGTATCGGCGGTTACGGAAACTGCGTGGGAGTGCCCACGGTGGCCGGTGAAATATATTTTGAACCCTGTTACGAAAGAAATCCCCTGGTCAATGCCATGTGTGTCGGGGTTATGCCGCTGGAGCGCCTGGTCCTGGGTAAAGCCGGCGGGAAAGGAAACCTGGTGGTGTTAGCCGGGTCTAAGACCGGCAGAGACGGGATTGGCGGGGTTACATTTGCCTCGGAAGAATTAAGCAGCGACTCAGAAAAAGACCGCCCGGCGGTGCAGGTGGGCGATCCTTTCCTCGGGAAACTTTTAATCGAAGCCACCCTGGAAGCGGTTGAAAATGGTCTGGTTACCGGGGTGCAGGATTTAGGCGGCGCAGGTTTGACCTGCGCCTTGACTGAAACCGCTTCCCGGGCCGGTTCGGGGATCGAGGTAGAGCTTGACAGGGTGCCCCTGCGGGAAGCGGAGATGCCGGCGGCGGAAATCCTGGTTTCGGAGTCGCAGGAAAGAATGCTTTTTATCGTTGAACCGGAAAAACTTGAACCCTTGCAGGAGGTTTTCAAGCACTGGGAACTTGATTTAGCGGTCCTCGGGAGGGTGACAGAAGGTAGAGAAGTGGTGGTGCGCCAAGGCGGCGAAATTGTGGCTGCAGTGCCGGCTGAAAGTATCGCCGGGGGAGCACCCTGTTATTACCCGCAGAGCAGGGAACCTGCCTATTACAAGGAACTGGCCGCTTTTGAACCTCTTACTCTGCCACCCCCAAAAGATTACAACCGGGTTTTACTGGAGTTGCTCGGTTCTTTTGACCTGGCTTCCAAAGAATGGGTCTGGCGGCGTTACGATCATATGGTGCGTACCTCTACCGTGCAGGGGCCCGGAGGTGACGCCGCCGTGATCAGGGTGCGTGAAACCGGGCGGGCCCTGGCCATGAGTGTTGACGGAAACGGCCGCTACTGCTACCTTGATCCCTACCGGGGCGGGATGCTTGCGGTATGCGAGGCGACCCGCAATTTAAGCTGCTGCGGAGCTGAACCGGTGGGGATTACCGATTGCCTCAATTTTGGCAACCCGGAAAAGCCGGAAGTGTTCTGGCAGTTCGAAGAGGCGGTTAAGGGTATGGCCGCTGCCTGCGAGGCGTTAAATGTGCCGGTGGTTGGAGGTAACGTAAGCTTCTATAACGAAGTGGATAAAGAGGCTATTTACCCAACCCCGGTGGTTGGGGCGGTCGGCTTGCTGGAGTGCCCTGAACAGCAGGGCAAAGTTGCTTTTAAAGATGAAGGGGATCTGGTCCTGCTGCTGGGTGGAAATGAACTTTCCTTAGGCGGCAGCCAGCTGCTCAAAAGTGCCTGCGGTAAAGTAGCAGGTCGTCCGGCCGCGGTGGACCTGGAACTGGAAAAGCGGGTGCAGGATTTAAGCCGCCGGCTGGTGAGAGAAAAGCTGGTTGAATCGGCCCACGACCTTTCAGAAGGCGGTCTGGCGGTGGCCTTAGCGGAATGCTGCCTGCAGGGTAACCTGGGAGCAGTGGTAGACCTGCCCGTTTCCGACCGGCGGGAAGACCTGGTGCTTTTCGGTGAAGGGCCTTCAAGGATTGTGGTCTCCGTTAAACCGGAAAAGTTGGCTGAAACAGCTGCCCTGGCTAAAGCGGGCGGGGTTGACCTGTTTGAACTGGGCACTGCCGGCGGAGGAATTTTGAAGATTAATTCCAGCAGCAAGCCGTTGATATCGTTAACGCTTGATGAAATGAAACAGGCCTTTGAGGGGGTTTTTAAATGGATTATGGAATAGAAGCCGGGCGCAAACTGGAGGAAGCCTGCGGGGTTTGCGGCGGGTATGCCGCCGATCAACCTCTGGCTTTTTTGACCTGTTTTGCCCTTTATGCCCTGCAGCACCGCGGGCAGGAAAGCGCCGGCATTGCCGCCGGACCGGGTGAAGGGCGTAAACTATGGGTAAAACGGGGCATGGGCCTGGTCTCGGATGTATTTCCCGAAACAGCCGACTTAAAAGGAATCCTGGGCAGGCTTGCTGTCGGGCACGTGCGCTATTCCTACGGGGAAGGAGGCAAAAACCCGGAAAACAGCCAGCCTTTAAGGCTGCGCTATCGCCACGGGGAACTGGCCATCGCCCATAACGGCAATATTTTGAATTCACGGGAGTTGCGCGAGGAACTGGAAGCCCAGGGGGCAATTTTTCAGACCGATACCGATAGTGAGCTTTTAGCCCATATGGTGGCCCGCCAGGGCAGCAGTTCCCTGGAAGATGCTTTGTTGGAAGTGGTGCCCCGTTTAAAAGGCGCTTTTGCCTTTGTTCTGACCGACGGGCACAAGGTGATCGGTTTGCGCGACGGTTACGGGATCAGGCCCCTTTCGCTGGCTTCGCTGGACGGAGATGGGTATTTCCTGGCTTCTGAAACCTGTGCTTTCGATACAATCGGGGCCTCTTTTATCCGTGACCTTGAACCGGGCGAAATGGTGGTTTTGGATGAAGCGGGCATGCACAGCCGCAAGGTGATTGAAAACACCTGCTCCAGGTTATGCATGTTTGAATATATCTACTTTGCCCGTCCGGACAGCAACCTGCAGGGGAAAAATGTGCACCTGGTCCGCCGGGAACTGGGCCGGCAGCTGGCCCGTGAGCACCCGGCCGACGCTGATATTGTCTCGGGCGTGCCGGATTCGAGCATAGCCGCCGCTTCCGGTTTTGCCGAGGAAGCGGGGTTGCCGTACGAAATGGGCCTGGTTAAAAACCGCTACATCGGGCGCACTTTTATCAAGCCGACCCAGAAAATGCGCGAAGAAGGAGTGGATATCAAGCTCAACCCGGTCAAAAAAATTGTCGAGGGCAAAAGGGTGGTATTAATCGACGATTCGATCGTGCGCGGCACTACCAGCGTTAAGCTGATCAAGATTATGCGCCGGGCCGGGGCCAGTGAAGTGCATTTAAGGATCGCTTCCCCGCCGGTTATAGGTTCTTGCTACTACGGGATCGATATCCCCGACCCCGGGGAACTGATTGCTTACAATAACAGGCCTGCAGAAATCCCTGAATTAATCGGGGCCGACTCAGTAGGTTACCTGGGGATGGAAAGAACAATCGAGGCGGTAAGCTTGTCCCCAGGTGAACTGTGCCGGGCATGTTTTACCGGCGATTACCCGGTGCTTTAACACCGGGGGTAGCCCGCGGGGCTTGATTTATGATATAAAATATAGGGTGTAGTTTTAAATTCTTTTTTGCACTGATTTTACGAGTAGCAAACTTAAACAAGGAATCGAATTCAAGGAGGTAGTAGAAAGATGGAAAATTTACTTATTGTCGCGCCGATCTGTGGCCTGGCTGCTCTGATCTTTGCCATAATCCTCTGGGT